>NZ_JZWY01000608.1:0-7913 GCF_000966955.1 Streptomyces sp. NRRL S-495 | reverse complement strand
CAGCAGGCCCCAGAAGCCCAGCCAGGAGAAGACCAGGAAGCCGCCGATCAGCGAGGGGCCGGTGATCGCGTACACGATGCCGGTGACGATGATGACGAAGCCGGTGCCGGCGACCTTCATGCCCAGGTCGTAGTGGACGCCGCCGAGCAGGTCGGCCTGGTCCAGATAGGCGGCGAGCTCGCTGCCCTTCTGGTGGTACATCTTGGCGTCGGCCGCGCCCCCGTACAGCACGAAGGCCATCAGGTAGCGGGGGAAGGCGCAGAGCAGTTTGGCGGTCATCGCCAGCAGCAGCAGCCGGAAGACGTCCCGTTCGGGGTTGGCGGCCGCGATCCGGGCCAGCAGCGGGGTGCCGATCGCCATCAGCGCCGGGAGGATCAGCAGCGCGCCCCAGGTGTCGTACGAGGTGTGCGCCGAGGCGAGCACGAAGAGCGTGACGTAGCCGGTGACCAGGGCGGCGGCGAGGGCGGACGGCCAGGGGACGCGCCGGAGCACCGCCGTCGCGGCGCCCGCCGGGCCCGGTCCCCCGGGCGCCGCCGCCATCAGAACACCTCCAGGTCGCCGAGGCTGAACCGCCAGTCGGCCAGGGTGAGCGGGGTGGCGCCGGCCGGGGTGCGGGCGGCGAGGGTCATCCCGGTGCGCGGGGCCCGCAGGTAGCCGGCCCGCAGCGCCGCGTCGGCGGCCTCGGTGCCGGGGGAGAGGTGGGTGGCGACGTGGTCGCAGCCGGACTCGCGGGCGGCGGCGCGCAGCAGCCGGACGGCACTGTCCCGGTCGCCGGGGCGGACCACCAGGTCGGCGAGGGTGAACTCGGCCAGCGGGCCGCGCCGTCGGGGCCGGCCGACGGCCAGGCCGGTCAGTTCCTCGCCGCGGTGCACGGTGAGCACCCGGTAGTCCAGGCCGGGGGCCTCGCCGTACCGCCAGCGCAGGAACTCCGGGGTGCGGTGGACGGCGAGCCGGTGGTCGGTGGCGTCGGCGGCGGCGCGTTCGCGCAGCAGTTCGGCCAGCGGGCCGTGCGCGCCGGTCACCGCCGGATCGGCCAACCAGGCCCGGGCGGTGGGCAGTCGGCAGTCCGGGGGACCGGTCGGCACGGCGGCCGGACGGCGGGCGAGGGCGGCACGCGCGCCCCGGGCGAAGGCGGCCGGGCGGACGGCGCGGACCGCGATCGGTACCCGGCCCAGCTCCTGCCAGCCCATCTTCCGGTAGCCGGGCAGGCTGTTGCCGTTGGGTGTGTTGAACACCAGCTCGGTGTCCCCGGCGACCTGGTCGAGCAGGTCCAGGGTGAGCCGGCGGAAGATGCCGCGGCCCTGGAAGTCGGGGTGGGTGGCGGTGTCCACGGGCCGGACGGCGTTGACCGGGCGGCCGTCCGCGCCGCCCGCCCGCCACTGCCAGCGCAGGAAGAGGCGGACCCCGGCCAGCCGGCCGTCGGCGGTCTCGGCGACCAGCCCTGGGCTGGCGCCGAAGGGATTGCGGAGGTGCTTCCAGGCGAAGAACTCGGCGGTGCGGGTGCCGGTGGGTCCACCCGCCAGAGAGGCGGTGAGCAGGTCGAGCACGGCGGGGAGGTCGGGCTCGGCCGGCGGGCGGAAGGTCAGCTCGGCGGGGGCGGGCAGGGCGCTCACGTCCGGACTCGCTCTCCCATCGGTGGTCGGGGGGTCAGCTCGGGGGCAACTCGGTCGGGTCAAGGGGGAAACGCCGGTGCTCCGGGGTTCTCCGGGTGGGGCTGTCCGCTCAGTGCCGCAGGACCCGCGCGTACACCGCCTCGACGGCGCGCTGGGCGCCCGCCACGTCGAAGCGCTCGGAGCGCTCCCGGGCGGCGGTCGCGAGCCTGGTGCGCAGCTCGGGTTCCTCGGCCAGCCGGGCGAACGCGTCGGCCAGCGCGGACGGGTCGCCGGGCGGGACGAGGTAGCCCTGCTCGCCGTCGTCCAGCACCTCGGGCATGCCGCCGACCCGGGTGACCACCGAGGGCAGTCCGCTGGTCATCGCCTCCATCAGGGCGACCGGCAAGCCCTCCTGACGGGAGCTCAGGGTGAACACGTCCAGTGCGGGCAGCAGTTGCGGCACGTCGGGGCGCGACCCGGTCATCAGGACGGCGTCGGCGATGCCCAGTTCGGCGGCCCGGGCGCGGAGTTGCCCCTCCAGCGGTCCGGCGCCGATCAGCACCAGCCGGGCCAGGGGGTGGCGGCGCAGCAGGTCCGCGTGGGCGGCGAGCAGGGTGGCCTGGTCCTTCTTCGGGGTCAGGTTGCCGACCGTGCCGACGACGAACGCCTCGGTCGGCAGGCCGAGTTCGGCGCGGGCGGCGGCTCGGGCGGCCGGTCCTGCGGCGGCCCCGGCCAGGTCGGGGCCGTGGTGCACCACGGTGACCCACTCGCCGGGGCGGCGCCGTCCCGGCGGGACGGTCCGGGCGACGGCGTGCGAGACGGCGATCACCGCGTCATTACGCCGGTAGGTGAGCGCGTTGGCCCAGCGGGTGGCCGGGCGGTAGCGCTCCCAGACGTTGTGCTCGGTGTGCACCAGGCGCGGCCCGGGGCCGGTCAGGGTGGGGGCGAGCAGCCGGGCGGCGGCGGCCGGTACCGGCATGTGGGTGTGCACCAGGTGGTACCGGCGCTCGGCGAGCAGCCGGCGCAGCCGCAGCGGCCAGCGCGGATCGGCCCGGCCCGGGGTGCCGGGGACGCCGCCGAGGCAGTGCACGGTCACCCCGGCCTCGGTGAGCGCCGGGGCGAGCGCGTCCTTCCACGGCAGGACGTAGGCGACCTCGATCCGGTAGCGCGAACGGTCGGCGTGGCGGGCGCAGTTGAGCAGCAGCTGCTCGGCGCCGCCGCGGCCGAGGCCCTTGGCCAGCCACAGCACCCGCACGGGGGCCTCCGTCGGCCCGGGCTCCGGCACCCGTTCCGGCGCCGGCTCTGCCCGCGGCGGCTCGTCCAGTGGCCCGCTCATCGCTCCTCCGCCTCGCGCAGCAGGGCCGGTTCGCCCTGGTCGCCGCCGTGCCCGTGGCCGTTGGCGCTGCCAGGACCGGTGCCGTTCGGACCGGTGCCGCTCGCACCGGCGCTGTTCGCACCGGTGCCGTTCGGACCTGCGCTGCCCGGGCTGCCGCCGTTCTCCCCGGACGCGCGCCGCGCCCAGCTGGGGGTGGTCCGTCCGCCGCCGCGCTCCCCGGACGGCTCGGCGGCCCGTTCCGGCCCGGGAGCGGACGTCCGCTCCGGCGCCGGCCCGGACTGGCGCGGCAGCGCCGCCTGCGGCTGCTGCTGCGGCCCGCTCCGCCCGGCCGGTCCGGACCCCCCGGTGCCGCCCGCGGGCCCGCGCCGCCGCCGACCGGAGGGGCCGTAGGTGCCGAGCAGGGCCACGCCCGCCACCGGCACCCCGGTCCGGGAGAGCAACTCGGCCACCCGGTCGGCCTGTTCCGGGGTGACATTGCCGCTGCGCACGGTGACCAGCACGGCGTCCGCGTGCTGCACCAGGTCGTAGGCGTCGTTGGCGTGCAGCAGCGGGGAGGTGTCGATCAGGACGACGTCCGCGTGCGGCCGGACCCGCCGCAGCACATCGCCGGCCCGCAGCACCAGCGCCGCCGGGTACGCGGTGGTGTTGCCGCCGGTGATCAGCGAGACCCCGGCGACATTGGTCGGCCGGATCAGGTCCTCCAGTTCGTCGAGCCGCTCACCGCTGAGCAGTTCGGCCATCCCGGGTCCGTCGCCCACGCCGAGGTGGGTGTGCAGCTGCGGGTGGCGGAAGTCGCAGTCCAGGACGAGGACGCCGCGGCCGGTCTCGGCGAGCGCGGCGGCCAGGTTGGCGATGGTGATGGTCCGGCCGTCGCGGCTGCCGCCGGAGGCGACCAGGACCACCGGCGCCGGCTCGGTGAGCGGGCGAGGGACGGTCCGCTTCGGGTCCCGGTCGTCACCGCCGGCCGGCCGGGCCAGGGTGTCCGGGCCGGTCAGCAGCAGGGTGGAGCGCAGCGAGCGGTAGGCCTCGGCGGCCGGGTCGGACGGCCGGGCGCGCACCAGCGGTTCGCGCACCCGCCGCTGCCGGCGGGACAGGTGCGGCACCTCGCCGATCACCGGCAGGTTGAAGGCCTCCTCGACCGCGTTGCGGCTGCGCAGCCGGGTGTCCATCCGGCTGAGCATGAGTGCCGCGACCACACCGAGCGCGAGGCCGAGGAACACCGCCAGGCCCAGCCGCACGCTGCGGCTGGGGGAGGAGAGCAGGTTGCTGGTGCCCTGGCGGGCGTCGATGCTGCCCCACTGCTGGATGGCGTCGGTCTGGGCGCTGTTGGCCAGCTTGCTGATCGTGGTGAGGGTGGTGGTCAGCGAGGTGTTGGCGGCGGTCAGCTTGGGCTGGAGCTTGGGCTGGTCGGCGGGGGAGGAGCGGTTGTACTGGGCCTGGATCTCGTTCAGCTGCTGCTGCTGGGCTTCCGCCTGGGCCTGCAGCTTCTTGATCGTCTCCGCGGTGCTGCGGGCCGACTCGTCGCTGTAGCCCTTGATGATCGCGGCCGAGTAGGCGGTGGCCAGGTCGGAGCAGGACTGCCCGGTGGGGCCGGTGGTGGCGATGGTCAGCATCTGGGGGCTGTCGGCGGTGACGGTGCGGCGGGCGATCACCTCGGAGGCGTCGGTGATGCCGAGCTGTTTCGCGGCGGCCGCGGCGACGTCCGCGCCCTGGGCGTAGGAGAGCACCTGGTCGGCCCGGACGGTGTCGCCGGCGCCGGCGACCGGGGTGATCGCGACCTTGCACTTCCATTTGGCGTTGTCCACCGTGTCACCGGTCGGGGTCAGCAGCCAGCCGACGACCAGCGCGGCGAGCGTGCAGCCGACGAGCAGTCGCCAGTAGCGCCGCAGGACGGTGAAGTGGTTTGCCGGTTCCACCGGTTGGATCCCCTCGCGTTCGTGGTGCGGTGGTGCTGTCAGCGCCCGTCGCCTCCCGGTCCGGGAGCGTGGCGGGTCCGGGTACCGCTGGTCGGGTCACGCCCCGGGGCGTGACCGGCACACCCTCGCGGGCACGGTGGAATCCCTCGGCTGATGTCGCAACCCGCCCCCCTGACGACTCGCGGACAACGTCCTGAACGACGTACTCCCCACGGCGTGGTCCGGCCCGGTGGTGCATCGCGTGCGCCGCACGCCGACCGCCGCCCCCGCCGGATCCCCTTGCGATGCTTCCCGAGCCCCGACGTGCGGCGCAACCGCTTTGGCGATACTGGCCCGGGAGATCGCGTACACCGGCCGCCGACCCGCCCGGATCCGGACAGAACGGGCCGTCGGCGTGTGCGTCCCCGCACCCGGGCCGGTTTGCGTCCCCGCACCCGGGCCGGGCGCGCACCGCCGACGGGTCCGGCCCCGGAGCGTCCGGGCCCCGGACGGGCTCAGACCGTCCGCAGCCGCAGCGAGCGCTCGTAGAACCCCACCATCTGCGCCGACACCTGGTGCAGCGTGAACGAGGTCAGGAACCGGGCCCGCGCCGCCTTCGCCCGCACCCGCGCCGAGGCCCGGTCCTCCAGGGTGTCGACGAGCGCCGCCGCCAGTGCGGCCGGGCGCTCCGGCGGCACCAGCCGGGCGTAGTCCTCGGACCCGACCGTCTCCCGCAGGGCCGGCACATCGGCGGCCACCAGCGGCACCCCGACGCCCATCGCCTCCATCGCCGCGCTGCCGAGCCCCTCCCAGCGGGACGGCACCGCGAACGCGTCCGAGGCCGCCATCAGGTCGAACACGTCGTCGCGCGGCCCGAGGAACCGCACCCCGCCGGTCGCCGCGGCCAGCGCCCGCAGCCGCTCGCTCTCGCCGCCCTCGCTGCCGGCCAGCAGCAGCACCGCCTCCGGCTCCGCCCGCAGCACCTCGGGCCAGGCCTCCAGCAGGACGTCCAGGCCCTTCTGGTACTGCTGCCGGGCCGCGGCCAGCACCACCGGCACGTCCTGCGGCAGCTCCAGCGCCGTCCGGACGGCGGCCCGCCGGTCCGGCGTCACCGAGCCGAGCAGCTCCGGGTCACGCCCGCGCGGCACCACGTCGATCCGCTGCGACGGCACCCGCAGCCGCCGGGCCATCGCCCCGGCCACGTACCTGGTCAGCGCGTGGAAGCGCCGGGTGCCCTGCGCGGTGGTGGCGTCCACCGCCTGCGCGGCCCGCACCTTCCACGGGTTCAGCCCGCGCGCGTTGCGGTGCTCCGGCCCGTACGCCGCGTTGACCAGGCTGGTCACCACCGGGGTGCGGGCCGCCAGGGCGGCCGCCCGGCCCAGCACGTCCGACTCGTAGAGCGTGGTGTGCACGAGGTCGGGCCGCCGCTCGCGGACCAGCCGGTGCAGTGCGGCGACGGTGCCGCCCCGGGTGGGCCGGCCGACCCCGAACACATCGGCCCCGGCCGAGGTGAGCTCGGGCTGGAAGCCGCCGGGCGAGTCCTTGAGGTACGCGACGTCGAGCTTCACCCCGGCCCGTACCAGCTGGGGGGTCATCGCCACCAGGCCCTGCTCGGCCCCGCCGACCCGGCTCACGCTGTCGATCACATAGAGCACATGCACAGGCCAACCCCCGCCCTCCTGGGCGCCCCCGGTCTCCCGTGCCGGGAGGGCGCCCTGACTGCCGCTCAGCATCGCAGGTCGCGGTCGGCGCCCGCCAGCGGTTCGGTCAGACCGGCGCGGGGGCGGGTGCGCCGCAGGCCGGGTGCCGCGGACCGGACGCCGGCGAACGGTCAGGGGGCGGTCGACGGCGCGGAACGGGGGCGCGTGCACCCCCGGTGGGGCGCACGACGGCTTCCGACCGGCGCCCTCCCGGAGACCGCACGCCGACCTACGGACCACCGCCGGGTTGCGCGAAGGGGTCGTCCCTGACGGGGCGCTGTGCCAAGGTCGTTGCCATGCCCGAAGCGACACCGGTCAGGACGGCCGGAACCCGCCCCCGCATCCTTCACCTCATCACCGATCCACGCCGTCGCGGCGCCCAGAACCTCGCCCGCGACCTGCACCGCGAACTGCGCCGCCGGGGCCAGGCCTCCGCACTGCGCGCCCTCGCCCCGCACCCCGACGCCCACCCGGACGCCCCCGACACCCGCGCCACCGCGGTGCTCGGCCCCGGCCGGCTCCACCCGCGCACCCTCGCCGCCCTGCGAACCGCCGCCCGCACCGCCGACCTCGTGGTCGCCCACGGCTCCTCCACCCTCCCGGCCTGCGCCATCGCCCTCGCCGGCACCCGCACCCCGTTCGTCTACGTCTCCATCGGCGACCCCCGGCACTGGACCGCGGGACCGGTCCGCCGGCTGCGCACCGGCGCCCTGCTGCACCGCGCCGCCGCCGTCACCGCCCTCGCCGACGAGGCCGGCGAACTGCTCGTCGAACGCTTCCGGCTGCCCGCCGGCCGGGTCCGCACCATCCCCAACGCCCGTGCCGCCGACCGCTACCCGCCGGCCGCCGACGAGGCCGACCGCCGCGCCGCCCGGCAGGCGCTCGGCCTGCCCTCGGACGGCCTGCTGGTCGCCTGGCTCGGCGCGATCGCCCCCGAGAAGCGCCTGGACCTCGCCCTCGACGCCCTCGGCCGGCTCCCGGACGTCCGCCTCGCGGTCGCCGGCGACGGCCCGCAGCGCTCCGCCCTGGAGCGACATCCCGCCGCCGCCCGGGCCCACTTCCTGGGCACCCTCGCCGACCCGGCGCCGCTCTACCGGGCCGCCGACGCCGTCCTGCTCAGCAGCGACAGCGAGGGTGTGCCCGGGGTGCTGATCGAGGCGGCGCTGGCCGGCCTGCCGGCCGTGGCCACGGACGTCGGCTGGGTCGGCTCGGTGGTCCGGGACGGCGTCACCGGCGCGCTGGTCGCCCCCGGCGACCCGCCGGCCCTCGCCGAGGCGCTGGCCAAGGTGCTGGCCGGCGACCGGGCCGGACTCGGCGCCGCGGCCCGGGCGCACGCGCTCGCCCACTGCGAGCTCGACGTGGTGGCCGACGCCTGGCAGCGGCTGTTCGG
>NZ_JZWY01000607.1:0-5982 GCF_000966955.1 Streptomyces sp. NRRL S-495 | reverse complement strand
GTTCGGCGAGGTCTGCGGACGCGGCGGCGCGGCCGGACCCGCCGGACCCGCCGGGCCTGCGGCGAAGGACGGCCCGGACGGTGCGGCGAAGGACGGCCCGGACGGTGCGGCGAAGGCGGGCCCGGACGGCGGACGCGGCTGACGCGTCCCGGTGCGCCGGGCCGGGTGCGCCGATCGGGCGAATCCCGGCCCGACGCACCGGGACGACCTGGCCGATGACGTTCCGTCACCGCCACACTGCCCCGTGTGAAGTCGATCCTTCGAACCACCCTGCTGCTCGCCGTTGCCGCCGGGATCGCCGCATCCCCCGTCCAGGCCGGCGCCGTCACCCACCAGCCGCCCAGTGAGGGCGCCCAGTACGTCCGCCTCGACCACCCGCAGCCGGTGCGCGAGAGCGCCCGCACCGAGGCGATCGAGTTCTTCTGGTACGACTGCGGTCACTCCCAGCAGCTCGAACAGCCGCTCCAGGCCTGGACCGAGCGGCACCGCGCCGACGTCGACCTGCGCCGCGTCCCGGCCATCTGGCAGGGCAGCCGCGAGGAGACCGCCCAGCGCGGCCACGCCCGCCTCTACTACACGCTGGAGCGTCTCGGCCTGGTCGAGCGGCTGCAGGCCGCCGCCTTCCGCGCGGTCCACAGCAACGAGCAGGACGTCACCACCGAGGACACCGCCACCGACTGGGCCCTGCGCCAGGGCGTCGACCAGCAGGCCTTCCGTGAGGCCTACCGCTCCGAGGACACCCTGCGGGCTGTCGACGAGGCGGCCGCGCTGTTCGTCCGCTACGGCATCAACGAGCTGCCGACCGTGGTGGTGCAGGGCGAGTACCGCACCTCGCCGACCAACGCCGGCGGCGTCGAGGCGATGCCCGAGGTGATGGACCACCTCGTCACCCAGGACCAGCAGCGCCACCCGCGCGCCCACAAGCTGTACTGACGTCACGCCACCCCTCCCGACCTCCGACGGGCGGGCCGGTCGCACCACGACCGGCCCGCCCCTTTTCGGTCGTCGGCCGAGGTGGGGCCGATCACCTTCACCGAACCGACCCCCGGCGGCCACACTCTGTGCCAGAGTGGGGCCGGGCCGCACCACGACGGCGTCAACAGCCTTGGTGACGGGCCCACTTCTCGATACCGCCGGTACCGGAGAGGGCAGGTGTCCGTGGGGGGACAACGCGCGCAGCTCGTCGACGAGCGCGACAGCCAGACAACGCAGGCCCCGGGGCGACGCCCGTCGGCCGCCGACGGGCCGCCGCCCGAGCTGATCTTCAAACGCGGGCTCCGCCCGGCCCAGGTGGCCCGCGAACTGTGGGGCGCCCGCGAACTCGTCCGCGCGCTCGCCGAGCGCGACCTGCGCGCCCGGTACAAGCAGGCGGTGCTCGGCTTCGCCTGGGCGGTGCTCACCCCGCTCGCGCTGTGCGCCATCTTCACCCTGGTCTTCCGCCGTGCCGTGCACGTCGAGACCGAGGGCGCCGCGTACCCGCTGTTCGCCTATGTCGGCCTGATCGTCTGGCAGTTCTTCAGCAACACCATGAACCAGGGTGCGCTGAGCCTCGCCAACAACCTCAGCCTGCTGAACAAGGTGTACTGCCCGCGCGAGGTGTTCCCGCTCGCCACGATGCTGGTCGCCACCGTCGACATGCTGATCGGCACCGCGGTGCTCGGCCTGCTCTTCCTGGTCTTCTGGACCGCCCCCGCCGTGACCTTCCTCTGGGTGGTGCCGCTGCTGGGCATCCAGTTCGCCTTCACCTACGGCATCGCCCTCGTGCTCTCGGTGGCCGTGGTGTACCTGCGCGACGTCCGCCACCTGCTGCCGATCATCACCCAGATGGGAGTGTTCGCCACCCCCGTCGCCTACCCGCTGGCCCAGATCCCGGAGCGGCTCCAGGAGCTGTACGTCGGCGTCAACCCGCTCGGCGCCGTGATCGAGGGCTACCGCAACGCCCTGCTGTACGGGCGGGCGCCGGACGCCGCGCTCACCACGATCGCCGCGGTCTCCTCGGTGGTGTTCCTGGTCGGCGGCTACCTGCTGTTCAAGAAGCTGGAGACGGGGATCGCCGATGTCGCCTAGCCAGACCCTCCCGCTCGGGACCATCCGCACCGACCAGGTGTGGAAGCGCTTCAAGGCCGACCAGCAGCGGATGCTGCTGCGCGACAAGGTCGACTCGCTGGCCCGCCGGCTGCGCGGCGAGAAGGGCGAGGACTGGCGCTGGGCGCTGCGCGACATCTCGATGCACATCGAGCCCGGTGAGTCGGTCGGCCTGATCGGCTCCAACGGTTCCGGCAAGTCCACCCTGCTGAAGATGCTGACCCGGGTGATGTACCCGTACGGCGGGGTGATCGACGTGCGCGGCCGGATCGGCGCGCTGATCGAGATCCGGGCCGGCATCCACCCGGACCTGACCGGCCGGGAGAACATCTACCTGTTCGGCGCGCTGCTCGGCCTGCGCCGGCGCGAGGTGGCCACCCGATTCGACGACATCGTGGAGTTCGCCCGGCTCGGCGGCGCCATCGACCGGCAGGTGAAGTTCTACTCCTCGGGCATGCAGATGCGCCTCGGCTTCGCCGTCGCCGCCTATCTGGAGCCGCATGTGCTGCTGGTGGACGAGGTGCTGGCGGTCGGCGACGCGGTGTTCCAGCAGCGCTGCCTGGACCGGATGCGCGAGGTCGCCGAGCAGGGCACCACCATCGTCTTCGTCTCGCACGACCTGCCCGCTGTGGAGTCCATCTGCCGGCGCGGCATCTGGCTGGAGCAGGGCTCGATCCGGGTGGACGCCGGGATCAAGGACGCGATGGCCGGCTACCGCGACTCGATCGAGGCGCAGTCCGAGGCCGGCGGGCGCACCGGCGAGCCGCTCCAGCTGCTCAAGCACGAGGTGCGCGGCGAGGACCGGGACAGCCTCACCACCGACGAGCCGATGACCGTCGAGCTCACCCTGGGCGGCGAGTACCGGGGCGACGCGACCCTGCACCTGGGCGTCAGCGAGGGCACCTCCAGCCCGATCTTCCAGATCAGCCACGAGATCCGGCTCACCGGCGGGGACCGCCAGGTCTCCTGCGTGATCCCCCGGCTGCCGCTGCCGCGCGGCCGGTACACGCTCTGGGCCGGCGTCTACAGCATCGGCCGGACCGACGGCGGCACACTGATGAGCTGGCACTCGGTGGGCCAGTTCGACGTGTTCGGGCCCATGCTGGACTCCCCGCCGCGTGCCGTCGTGCTGGCCGCGCCGGTGTTCGTCCCGCACCACTGGGAGGAGTGAGGCGTGAGATCGGTCCGGGTGCTCGTCCATCTCAACAATCTGGCCCTGGGCGGCGCCCAGTTGAACGCCGTCGACATCGCCCGCACCCTGCGCGACCGGGGCCACGACCCGATGCTGTTCGCCCAAGGGGTGGACGGTCCGGCCCCGTTGGTCGAGGTCGCGGCCGGCCACGGCCTGGACGTGGTGGTGGCGGGCGGCCCCGACACCCCGCACTCCGAGGTCCGGCGCCGGCTGGGCCGGCTGGCCGCCGAGCACGGCAGCCAGCTGCTGCACGCCTGGGAGGTCAGGGCGGCCCGCAACTCCTACTTCGGGCCCGGCCGTTACGGCCGGATCCCGGTGGTGACCACCTTCTACGGGATCCGGATGCTGCGCGGCCTGCCCCGGCACCAGCCGCTGGTGCTGGGCCTCGGCGCGCTGCTGGGCGACGGCCGGGCCTTCGGCCACCGGGACGTCAGCCTGATCGAACCGCCGGTGAACACCGCCACGGACGCCCCCGGCCTGGTCGACGGCGCCGCGTTCCGCCGCCAGCACGGCATCGGGGACGAGGAGTTGCTGCTGGCCATCGTCACCCGGCTGGTCCCCGCGCTGGAGAAGGACGCCGGCGCGGAGCTCACCGTGGACGCCGTCCGGCAGCTGGACGACCCCCGGGTCCGGCTGGTGATCGTCGGCACCGGCCCCAGCCTGGAGCCGCTGCGGGCCCGGGCGGCCGCCGCCAACGAGGCCCTCGGCCGCCCGGCGGTGCTGGTCCCGGGCCAGCTCGCCGACCCGCGCCCCGCCTACCAGGGCGCCGACATCGTCCTCGGCATGGGCGGCTCCGCCCTGCGCGGACTCGCCTTCGGCAAGCCGGTGGTGGTGCACGGCGCGGCCGGGTACACCGCCGTGCACGAGCCGGGGCCGCTGGTGGAACCGCACGCCTCGCGCTGCATGTACGGCTTCGGGGACGGCTCGCGCGCGCCCGAGGCGCTGGCCGCCCAGCTGCGGGGACTGCTCGACGATCCGGTGCGCCGGGCCGAACTGGGTGCCTGGGGGCGGGAGTGGGTGGTCGGCCGGTTCTCGCTGGAGAGCGTCACCGGCGCCTTCGAGGAGCTCTACGCCCGGGTGCTCGCCCGGCCGGGCCGCGTGGTCGGCTGGCTGAAGGACCTGGAGCAGATGACCAGGTACGAGTTCACCAAGCCGACCGCCCTGCGGCTACTGGGGCGGTGACGTCGGTCCTCTCCTGATCGGTTCTCTCCTGATCGGCTCTTCCTCTAACCGGTACTCAGGTGTTTAATGGTTAGCATGAGCGAGCTGACGATCCCGCACATCCACCACCGCCACGTCGACGTCGACGGCCTGCGCATCTTCTACCGGGAGACCGGGCCGGCCGACGCCCCCGTGCTCCTGCTGCTGCACGGATTCCCGTCCGCCTCCCACCAGTTCCGGCGGCTCTTCGACGCACTCGGCACCCGCTACCGGCTGATCGCCCCCGACTACCCCGGCTTCGGCCACAGCGACAGCCCCGCACCCGAGGCCTTCCGCTACCGCTTCGACACCCTGGCCGACGTCGTCGAGGGCTTCTGCCTGGCCCTCGGCCTCGACCGCTTCGCCCTCTACGTCTTCGACTTCGGCGCCCCTGTCGGACTGCGGCTCGCCACCCGCCACCCCGAGTGGATCACCGGCCTGATCGTCCAGAACGGCAACGCCTACGAGGAGGGACTCTCCGCGCAGGCCCGGGAGTTCATCGCCAACCGCCCCGGCGTCGAGGGTGCCGCGGAACGCGCCCGCGCCATCCTCGTCGAGGAGATCACCCGGGCCCAGTACGAGGGCGGCACCGGCGACCCCTCACTGGTCGCCCCCGACGGCTGGACCCTCGACCAGCACCACCTCGACCTGCCCGGCCGCAAGGACATCCAGGTCGAGCTCGCCCTCGACTACCACAGCAACGTCGAGCTCTACCCCGTCTGGCAGGACTGGCTGCGCACCCACCGGCCGCCGGCCCTGGTGGTCTGGGGCCGCAACGACCTCTTCTTCACCGAGCCCGGCGCCCGCGCCTTCCTGCGCGACCTGCCCGACGCCGAACTCCACGTGTTCGACACCGGGCACTTCGCGCTGGAGGAGAAGCTGCCTGAGATCGCCCCGCTGATCGACGACTTCCTCGCCCGCCTCAAGCCCTGAGGGGTGTCCGTCCCGCCGGGTCAGTCCCGGCGCAGCAGGAGGGTGACGAAGCCCAGCGTCCCCCGGTAGCCGTGCAGCCACTCCGCACGGTGCAGATCGGCCGCCGCCCGGGCGTCCGCCGCGTCCGGGTGTCCCGGGTGGTCCAGCGCCCAGGCGGCCAGCGAGCCCGTCCAGGAGAACTCGTAGTCGTCCCACTCCGCCGGGCTGCTGACACGGCCGAACACCGGCGTCCACCCGGCCGCCACCACCCGGTCGACGGTGGTGGCCAGGTCCGCGTACTCCTCGCGCGCGACACCCAGGCCGCCCAGCGCCGCCGACGAGGGCTCGCGCTCCCAGAAACCCTCGCCCACCAGTACCCGGCCGCCCGGCGCCAGATGCTCCCGGGCGGCGGCCAGTGTCGGCAGCAGCCCGCCGAAGGCGTGCGTCGCGCCGACGTTCAGGACCAGCTCGAAGGGCTCGCGGTCGGTGAACTCCCGGGCATCGAGATGGTGCAGCCCCAACCGCCGCTGCACCCCCGCCGCCTCCGCCGATTCCCGGGCCCGGGTCAGCGCGCCCGCGTCCAGGTCCACCCC
>NZ_JZWY01000606.1:0-3704 GCF_000966955.1 Streptomyces sp. NRRL S-495 | reverse complement strand
GCCCGCGTCCAGGTCCACCCCGCCCGCCCGCCGGCGCGGCCGCGCCGCCAGCGCCCGCAGCAGCCAGCCGCCCTGCCCGCAGCCGAGGTCGAGGATCCGCCCCTCCTCCTCCGGGCCGAGCGCCCGCTCCAGCAGCGTCGCCACGGCCTCGTCGGAGAGCGGCGCGGCGATCGGGTGATGGGCGTGGGCGAGCCGGGAGATCGTCTGACGGTCCATTCGAACAGTGTGGCCCACCCGGGCCCCGCCCGTCCGGCCTTCGGCCCGCCTGCCCTTCGCCGCGTCCGGCCTTCGCCCCGCCTGCCTTTTGGGCGTCCGCCCCTACCCGTACGTCCGGCCCTTCCAGGCGGCACCCCGGCCGCGCCAGTGCTGCACCGCCGAGTCGACCGTCATCAGCAGGTACAGCGCCGCCGTGAACGGCAGCAGCAGCGCGGCCGCCGCCGGCTGCCGGTAGTAGCGCAGCATCGGGACGAAGGTGCCCGTCATCAGCGCCCAGGCCGCCCCGCCCGCCACCGCCACCGGCCAGGCACCCGCCGCCACCCCCGCCAGCACCGCCACCGGCGGCACCAGGTACACCAGCGTCAGCCCCAGCACCGTCCCCAGCAGCAGCACCGGCGAATGCCGCAGCTGGGCGTACGCGCTGCGCGACACCATCCGCCACAGCTGCGCCAGCCGCGGGTACGGGCGCACACTGTCCACCTGCTCGGCCAGGCCCAGCCAGGTCCGGCCCCCGGTGGCCTTCACCGCCCGGGCGAGGGACACGTCGTCGATGACCGCGCCCCGGATCGCCGCCACCCCGCCCGCCCGCTCCAGCGCCTCCCGCCGCACCAGCGAGCAGCCGCCGGCCGCCGCCGCCGTCCGGGAACCGGGCCGGTTGCTCCACCGGAACGGGTAGAGCTGGGCGAAGAAGTACACGAAGGCCGGCACGATCAGCCGCTCCCACCCCGTCTCCACCCGCAGCCGGGCCATCTGCGACACCAGGTCCAGCCGGTTCGCCTCCGCCGCCGCCACCAGCTCGGCCAGCGAGTCCGGCCCGTGCGCGATGTCCGCGTCCGTCAGCAGCAGGTACTCGGCGTCCGCCCCCGCCAGCTCCACCCCGTGCCGCACCGCCCACAGCTTGCCCGTCCAGCCCGGCGGCAGCGGGGGAGGGGAAGCCACCGTCAGCTCCAGGCCCCCCGGGGCGGCGAGCGAACGCGCCAGCGCACCGGTGCCGTCCGTGCTGTGGTCGTCCACCAGCACCACCCGCGCCCGCCCCGGGTACTTCTGCGCCAGCAGGCTCGGCAGGGACAGCGGCAGCACCTCGGCCTCGTCCCGGGCCGGCACCACCACCGCCACCTGCGGCCACCGCACGGGCGGACGGCGCGGCGGCAGACGGACATCGGTACGCCAGAACAACCCGTGGCAGCCCGCCAGCCAGAGCCAGACCAGCAGGGAGAGCACGGCGATCCACAGCAGGACGGTCACCCGGGCAGTCTGCCGCACCAAGGGCTCGCGGCGGGGCATCGACTAAAGTCTTGAAGCGTGAAGATCGCACTGATGGACTCGGGAATCGGCCTGCTGGCCGCCGCCGGCGTACTCCGGACCATGCGCCCGGACGTCGATCTGGTGCTCTCCTCCGACCCCGCCTCGATGCCCTGGGGCCCCCGCACGCCCGAGGAGATCACCGAACTCGCCCTCGGCTGTGCCCGCGCCGCCGCCGCGCACGAACCGGACGCGCTGATCATCGCCTGCAACACCGCCTCCGTGCACGCGCTCGCCGCCCTCCGTGCCGAGCTGGAGCCCGCGCTCCCGGTCATCGCCACCGTCCCGGCGATCAAGCCGGCCGCCGCGCTCGGCGGCCCGGTCGCCATCTGGGCCACCCCGGCCACCACCGGCAGCGCGTACCAGCGCGGACTGATCCGCGACTTCGCCGGAACCGCCGCCGTCACCGAGGTGGCCTGCCCCGGGCTCGCCGACGCCGTGGACCACGGCGACCAGGCGGCGATCGACGCGGCCGTCGCCGACGCCGCCGCCCGGACCCCGGCCGGAACGGCGGCCCTGGTCCTCGGCTGCACCCACTACGAACTGGTCGCCGAACGCATCCGCGCCGCCGTCGCACCGACCGCCCTGCCCTCGCTCACCCTGCACGGCTCCGCCGAACCGGTCGTCGCCCAGGCCCTCCGCCGCGTCGCCGACCCCACCCGCCGCGGCAACGGCACCCTCACCGTCCTGCACGCCGGCACCCCGACCACCCTCCCCGCCGTCGCCCTGGCCTACCCCGGAACAGCCCTCCTCGGCGCCACCCCGATCGCGACCCCGGCGGCCTGAGCCTCCGGCAGCCCGGTTGTCCCCCGGACGGTCCGGTGCGTGCCCCGGCGGGTGGAGGGGCTGCTCCTCGACGCTACGCGCGCCGCCGCTCCCACCGACGACCCACCCGGACCGCCGTCGGCCGTGATGTCACACCCGGGGCCGACCCGAGTGCGAGCCGCGCGCGGGAAACACAACCGGCAGCGAAGACCGGCCTCCCTTGCCGCCCCTGACTCGGCCCGTGCCACCCCCGGTCGGTTGCCTGTCCGGGGTGAGGCGGGTTTCGGGCCATCTGCCGGGTGGGGCGGAGGCCGGGCGCAGGAAGTCGGTGGGGCGACTTCCTGCGCGGGGTCAGGCGGCCTGGCCGCGCCAGCGGCGGTAGGCGGGTTCGAGGCCGGACAGGATGGTGTCGAAGCGGCGGGTGCTGGTCGTCGAGTCGACCTGGAGCCGGCTGATCTGGAGCGGGTGGGAGGGGAGCCGGGGGCCGAGGCGGTGGTCGGAGAGGAAGCCGAGCCGGTAGCCCAGCTCCTGGAGGACGCCCTCGGCCCGGACGTCGTGGCCGCCGTCCGGGTAGGCGAAGGCGATCGGCGGCTCGCCGAGCCAGCGGGTGAGGGCCTCGTGGGCGCCGGTGATCTCGGCCCGGACGGTGGCGTCGTCGCAGCGGCCGAGGCACGGGTGCCCCTGGGTGTGGTTGCCGATGGCGACGCCGCCCTCGCGGAGCGCCAGCAGGTCGGCGGGGGTGAGCTGCTCCTGGCCGGGCGGGCGCCGGTCCGCGCTGACCCGCAGCTCCTGGAGGCTGCGCCGGCGGTCCGGGTCGGGCATCGCCTTGAGCCGGCGGAGCAACTGCGAGGGGTGGCCGCAGTCCAGCGAACGGGCCCGCCCGCCGTGCCGGGCGAGGAAGTCGGCCTCGTGCCACCAGAACGGCCGCTCCGTCCCGATCAGCTCGGAGATGACGAAGGCCGCGGCCGGGATGCCGCGTTCGATCAGTGCGGGAAGCGCGTGGGTCAGGACGCTGCGATCGGCGTCGTCGAAGGTCACCAGCACACTGCGGGCGGGCAGCGGACGTCGTTCGGCGACGGCTTCCTGCACGGCGGCGAGCGAGACGGGTGTCGCGAGTCTTCGCAGCCGGTCGAGCTGCGCGCCGAACGATCGGGGGTCGGTGACCCCGTGGTAGGCGAGCACGGCGAGCCGCTGCGCCGCCCGGGCCCGGAACAGCGGCTGGACGGGTACGAACCGCAGCCACTCGCCCCGCGCGTCGGCCGGGCTGCCGGCAGGAGCGCCGACAGGAGCGCCGGCAGGAGCGCCGACGGGAGCGACGGCCGGGCCCTCGACGCGCTCGGGTGTCCGCCGTCCGGGCGTCGCCGCCGGCGCGGGCGCCAGGGCCCGGGCGGGCCGGGAGCAGGTACGGGTGGCCGCGGCGG
>NZ_JZWY01000605.1:0-5181 GCF_000966955.1 Streptomyces sp. NRRL S-495 | reverse complement strand
GGGTGGCCGCGGCGGACCGGGTGGCCGCGGGGGACCGCCGGTTCCGGCCGCCGGGCTGGGTGGCGACCGGCTGCCCGTCGGTCGGCACGGCACTCGCGGGGGACGCGGCCGCCGGCCGCGCGGGGCCGGGCGCGGGCGGCGGGGCGGCGGTCGGTGGCGGCCGCAGGTCCGACAGGGCGGTCACCACGGCCCTGTTGAGTGCGGTGAGGCCGGAGGTCGACGTCGTGGAATGGGACTGCGGCACGGTTCCCCCTCGGTCGCCGATGCGGCGTGGCGGTACCGCCGGAGGACAGAGCCCGGCCTCCGACTCCAGGGCACGGCGGCTCCGCCCCCTGGGTATCTCCGGTCCACGGCGGGGACTCCCAACCCGCACCGCGGACGGCTCCTGGATCGCTCAATGTAATGGAGACAGCTACGCCCCGTTGATGGTTGTACCGGACCGGCAAGGTTTTTTCGCAGCGCGGGAACAATCCCGGGACGGAGCCGGAACGAACCCGGGACGACGACGGATCGGGCGCCGCAGTGGGTGTCGCAGTAGGTGTCGCAGCGGGCGCCGCCGGGGTGTCGCGACGGACACCCCGGCGCGCGCCGGGGCGCACCGGCGGAGTGCCTGCGCACGCCCCGGCCGGCCGCACCGTCGGTGACCCGAAGTGGCCGAAAGGTCACGCTCCGCGGGCTGCTCCGGCGGCGGCCCCGAGGTACCTTGGGCTCATGGCAGATGCGGAACGTGATCACCAGCACCCGCACGGCGCGACCCGGATGCCGCGGTTCTGGCACGGTGGCGCCCTGGTCACCCACCAGGTGCCGTTGGCGCTGGTCGGTCTGGCCTGCCTCGCGCTGGGCATCGTGGTCGCGGTCGTGGTTCCGGACAGTGACGGACCGGCCTGGGCGATGGCGGTCGCCGGCTGCCTCGCCGCCGGTGTGCTGCTGCTCGGCCGGATCGGTGTCGCGGTGTTCCGCCGGCACCGCCGCGCGGCGGCCTGAGCCGACCGGGCGCGGGCGCCCCGGTGCCCCGAGCGGCTCCCCGGAGAGGCTTCCCGGAGCGGCGCCCCGGCCTCCCGGCTCCGGGTTTGTCGAATTCCGCCGGAACCGGTCGCGCACCGAACTCCCGAGCGGATCCGTCCGGTCGGATCGGCCGGTTTTCGGCCCAACTGCCAACTCCTTCTCGCTTCTTTCACAATTCCGGGGCACCAGCCCCACAGTTCCCCCTACTGTGATGTCGGTCCGGAGCGCCAACCGCGCCGGATGCGAGGCCACTTGCCGGCGCCGGGGAGGGTGCCGCAGAGGGGGGAGCGATGAGCGGCAGCGCCGTGCCCGGAACGGCCCCGGTCTCCGGGGGGATCCGGGCCCAGGTGAAGCGCCAGCTGGCGCGCCGGGTCGGGAGCAGTCCCGGCGAGGGCGCCACCGTGCTGATCTACCACCGGGTCGGCGGCGGGAGCCCGGACGAGCTGGACGTCGCCACCGCCGACTTCGCCGCCCAGGCCGACCTGCTCGCCGCCCTGCCGCCCGGCCGGGTGGTCTCCCTGGACGAGGCCACCGACCGGATCGAGTCGGGCCGCCGCACCCCGGGCGTCGTCCTCACCTTCGACGACGGCTTCGCGGACGTGTTCGAGAACGCCTGGCCGCTGCTGCGCGAGCGCCGGCTGCCGTTCACCGTCTACCTGGCCAGCGGCCACGTCGGCGGCGAGATGCGCTGGGAGGGATCGACCGCCAAGGCCGCCGGTGCCCCCGCGCTCAGCTGGGAGCAGCTGCGCGAGATGACCGCCTCCGGCCTGTGCACGGTCGCCAACCACACCCGCACCCACGCCCGCCCCGAGCTGCTCACCACCGCCGAGCTGGACGCCTGCAACGACGAGGTCGAGGAGCACCTGGGCGTCCGTCCCAGCCACTACGCCTACACCTGGGGCGTGCCGGTCCCGCACATGGAGCCCGCGCTGCGCGCCCGCTTCCGGACCGCCGCCACCGGCGAGGTCGGCCGCAACACCCCCGGGGTCGACCCGGTGCGGCTGCGCCGGGTGCCGGTCCGCCGCACCGACCCGATCGACTTCTTCCGCGCCAAGCTGCACGGCCGGCTGATCCCCGAGCGCGCCTACGCCAGGATCGTCGCCACCGCGAAGGCGGTGGGCGCCCGTGCCTGAGGACCGGATACCCCCGCGCCTGCGCGGCCCCGGCGGCCGACCGCTGCGCGTCGCCCACCTCACCACCGTCGACATGAGCCTCCAACTGCTCCTCGCCACCGAGCTCAAGGTCGACCTGGAGGCCGGCTTCGAGACGTACGGGATCAGCGCCCCGGGCCCGTACGTGCCCGACCTGGCGGCGATCGGGGTGCGGCACGAGCCGCTGCACGCGCTGACCCGGGCCTGGGAGCCGCGGGCCGACGCCGCCGCGGCCCGCGAACTCCTGGCCGTGCTCCGCCGGATCCGCCCGGACGTGCTGCACACCCACAACCCGAAGACCGGTGTGCTCGGGCGGGTCCTCGGCCGACTGGCCCGCGTCCCGGTGGTGGTCAACACCTGCCACGGGCTGTGGGCGCAGGCGCACGACCCGTTCGCCAAGCGCGCCTTCGTGCTCGGCGCGGAGGCCTTCGCCGCCCGCTTCTCGCACGCCGAGCTGTACCAGAACGGCGAGGACCGGCGGACCCTGGCTCGCGCCGTCCCGGCCCGCCGCTCGCGGGTGGTCGGCAACGGCGTGGACCTCACCCGCTTCGCCACCGATCCCGGCGAACGCGCCCGAGCCCGGGCCCGGCTGCGCGCCGAGCTGGGCCTCGGACCGGACGAGCTGCTGGTCGGCGGGGTCGGCCGCCGGGTCGCCGAGAAGGGCATCGGGGAGTACGCCGAGGCGGCCCGCGCCCTGGCCGGCAAGGCCAGGTTCGTCTGGATCGGCCCCGACGACCCGGACAAGCCGGACGCCCACGGCGCCGAGTCCGGGGTCGCCTTCCTCGGTCCGCGCGCCGACATGCCCGCCGTCTACGCCGCGCTGGACGTCTTCGTCCTCCCCTCCTACCGGGAGGGGTTCTCCCGTTCCGCCATGGAGGCCGCCGCCGGCGGTCTGCCGATGGTGCTCAGCGACATCCGGGGCTGCCGCGAGGTCGGCACCCACGACGAGCACCTGCTCCTCGCCCCGCCCGGGGACGCCCGGGCCCTCACCAGTGCGCTGGACCGGCTCCTCACCGAGCCCGGCCTGCGTGAGCGCCTCGGCGCGGCCGTCGCCCGCGCGAAGGGGCTGCCCTGGACGGTCGGCTGAGCCCGCCCACGACCACACCACCGCATCAGGGGGAAGGACCGTCATGAAGCGAGGGGGGGACCTCGCGATCACCGTCCTGACCGGGATCGTCGCGATTCCGCTGGGTCTGGTGATCGCTCTGCTGATCCGCTGCACCATGGGCGGACCGGTGCTCTTCCGGCAGACCCGGACGGGGCTGCGGGGCAAGGAGTTCGAGATCCTCAAGTTCCGCACCATGCGGGACAAACGTTTCCCGGAGGAGCCGGACGCTCCCCGGATCACCCGGCTAGGGGACCTGCTCCGCCGGACCAGCCTGGACGAACTGCCGCAGCTGTGGAACGTGGCGCGCGGCGAGATGGGGGTGATCGGGCCCCGGCCCACGCTGCCCGAGCAGGTCGTCCACTACTCCCGCCGCCAGCGCGGCCGGCTCGACGTGCGGCCCGGGCTCACCGGCTGGGCCCAGGTCCAGGGCCGCAACTCCATCACCTGGCCGGAGCGGATCGAGCTCGACCTCTGGTACGTCCGGAACCGCTCGCTCGGCCTCGACCTGCGGATCCTCGTGCTGACCGTCAAGGTGCTGCTGAACCCGGCCGGGATCACCGCCGCCGGCGGGGTCAACCCGGGCTTCCCGGCGCCGACCGAGCCCGTCGAGACCGCCGCGACCGCCGGCGCCACCACGGGCGCCACCACCGGCGGCGCCGAGCCGGCTCCCGCCGTGCTCGGCCTGCCCAGGCAGACCACCGGGCCGAGGCCGGTCCCACCGCTCCGCGCCCGGCCGGCCCGCCCGGCCCCGGTCGGCGCCGCCGTCGAGGAGGCGTCCTGACCGTCGGACCCGGCAGGATGGCCCCCATGCCCTCCGCAACGGACTCGTCCGCACTCTGGATCGCCGGCGCCGGAGGCGTCGGCCGCGAGGCGCTGGACACCGCGCTCGCGGCCGGCGTCCCGGTCGCGGGGTTCCTCGACGACCGTCAGCACGGCGCCACCGTCCGCGGCCTGCCCGTCCGCAGGCCCGCGGATCTCGGACCCGGCGCCCGCTACCTGGTCGGCATCGCCGACCCGGCCGTCCGGCAGCGGCTGTCCGCCCTGCTGGACGGCCTGGGGGCGGAGCCGTTCACCCTGCTCCACCCCCGGGCGCTGATCGCCCCGGACACCCTGCTCGGCCCGGGCTGCCTGGTGATGGGTGGCGCGTACGTGTCCAGCAGCGTGCGGCTCGGCGCGCACAGCCAGGTCCACTACAACGCGACGGTCGGCCACGACACGGTGTTCGGCGAGCGGGTGACGGTCTACCCGGGCGGCAACGTCTCCGGCGCGGTGCTGCTGGCCGACGGCGCGACCGTGGGCTCCAACGCCGTGGTGCTCCAGGGCCGCAAGGTCGGCGCCGGGGCCTTCGTCGGCGCGGCCGCGGTGGTGACCAGGGACGTGGCCCCGGGCGAGGTGGTGGTCGGCTCCCCTGCCCGCCCGCTCCGTCGGACCTGAGCGGCCGTCGGACCTGAACGCCCGCCGGACCTGAACGCCCGCCCGGGCCCGCCCGCTCCGCAGACGCAGCCCGGCGGGCGCGGCACCCCGATAGGCTTCGGGGCATGGCGATTCCGAAGTTCCTGGCCGATCTCCGCGCGGTGGTGGGCTCCCGCAAGCTCTGGCTCAGCGCCGCCGCCGCGGTCGTCCTGGACGAGGAGGGCCGGGTGCTGCTCGTCCAGCGCGCCGACGACCGCAGCTGGGCGCCCCCGGGCGGCATCCTCGACCCGGGCGAGCAGCCGGCCGACGGAGCGGTCCGGGAGTGCCTGGAGGAGACCGGGATCGCCACCGTGGCCGAACGGCTCGTCACGCTCACCGTCTCGCCGGACATCACCTACCCCAACGGCGATGTGACGCAGTACCTGGAGGTCGTCTTCCGCTGCCGCCCGGTGGGCGGGGAGATCCGGGCGGACGAGGACGAGACGCTCGCGGTCGGCTGGTACC
>NZ_JZWY01000604.1:0-12277 GCF_000966955.1 Streptomyces sp. NRRL S-495 | reverse complement strand
CGGTGGGCGGGGAGATCCGGGCGGACGAGGACGAGACGCTCGCGGTCGGCTGGTACCCGCTGGACGCGCTGCCGCCGATGGGCGAGCGCGAACTCGGCTGGATCGACCGGGCGGTGTCCGGCCCGGCCGAGACGGCCTTCCAGTGGGACGGCGCGCAGCGCCCCTGAGCCCGTGTGTCCCTGCCCCCCGACCCCCTAGAGGGTGCGGAACCAGGCCGCCGTCCGCTCCAGGCCCTCGCGCAGCGGGACCGGGCGGACGTCGGGGAACAGCTCGCGCAGCCGCGCGTTGTCGGCCTGCGAGTCCCGGACGTCGCCCGGCCGGGGCTCGGTGTGGGCGACCTCGACGGCGTGGCCGAGCACCGACTCCAGCTCGCCGACCAGTTCCAGCAGCGAGGTGCGGGTGCCGAAGGCGAGGTTCACCGGGTCCGCGCTCACGACCCGGCGCAGCACCGCGTCGGTGATCACCTGGGTGACGGTGCCGACGAAGGTGAAGTCCCGGCTCTGCCCGCCGTCCCCGTGCACGGTCAGCGGCCGCCCGGCGAGGGCGGCGTCCAGGAAGGCCGGGACGACCGCCGCGTAGGCGTGCCCGGCGGGCTGCAGCGGGCCGAACACGTTGAAGAACCGCAGCGGCAGCACGCCCAGCCCGTAGCAGTGGTGGTAGGCCGCCAGATAGGCCTCGGTGGCGAGCTTGCTGACCGCGTACGGGCTCATCGGCGCGGTGCGCATGGTCTCCCGCTTGGGCAGCTCCCGGTTGGCGCCGTAGACCGAGGAGGAGGACGCGGCCGCCACGTAGAGGCCCCCGGCGCGGCGGGCGGCCTCCAGGACCTCCAGGGTGCCGGTGGCGTTGGCGTGGTGACTGGCCAGCGGATCGGCCACCGAGCGCGGCACGGAGGGCAGCGCGGCGAGGTGGACCACCGCGTCGGCACCGGCGAAGGCCTCGTCCAGCAGCGCCGGGTCGAGAACGGTGCCCTCGTGGAGCACCGCCCCGGTACCGACCAGATTGGCCTTCTGCCCGGTGGAGAGGTCGTCCACGACCCGGACCTGGTCCACCTCGGGCCGGGCCAGCAGGGCCCGGACCAGGTTGGCCCCGATGAATCCGGCTCCGCCGGTGACGACCACACGCATGGCTGAGGTTCCCCCCTCGCGACGGCCCGGCCCGCTCGGCCGGCCCCGCGCCGATGGTAGCCGCGCGGTCACCCGCCGTGTGCCGGAACGCCGAGAACGGCCGGAGGAGGCAGGAAGCGGCCACGGAAGGCCGTCGGTGGTCGTCGGTGGCCCCGCCCCCGTCGGCGCCCCGGGCCCGGTCAGCCCTTGGGCTGGCGGTACGCCTCCTCGGCGGCGTCCAGCACCGCCGCCAGGTCGCCGCCGGCCGTGGCGGTGGCCACCGCGGCCACCGCGCCCTCGACGAACGGGGCGTTGGCGAACCGCACCGGGAACGGCAGACCGTGCTCGTCGGCCTCGGCGAGCAGCGCCCGGACGGTGGTCACCGCGCCGCCGAGGTCGGCCAGGACGACCACGCCGTGCCCCTGGTCGACCCGGCGGGTGGCGGCGGCGACGAGCACCGCGCTGATGCCGGGTCCGGCGACGAGGTCCCCGCCGGTGCCGGCCACCGGGGCGGGTGCGGGGGCGGCGGTCAGCGAGAGCGCCAGGGCGCGGACGGCGTTGGCGAGTTCCTGGCTGTGCGAGACCAGGACGACCCCGACCCGGCCGTGCACGGGCGGACGGCCGGGGGTGGGCCGGGGCAGCGGGGTGGTGGCGGGCGGGGTGCGGGGCGCCGGCGGGTGCGCCGAGGCGGCCTCGGAGATGGGGATGACATCGGCGCGGGTGCCGTCCCGGCGGCTCATCGGTTGCTCCTCGGGGCGTTCGGAGGGGGGCTCCCCACACTCTGGCAGTTCGCCCGCCGCGCGCCCGCGCGGGACACGCGCCCCCGGGGGTGCGCCGGGGCGTGCGGATCGGGGCCCGCCCGCCGTCGACGGTCCGTACTCCTCCGGCCGGTGGAGACCTGGTGATCCCGCTGACCGGGGCCGTTGCGGTGACTAGGCTGGGCGTGTTCAGGCCGTCGGGAGGAGAGAGCAGCAGTGGCAGCCAACAGCGGGACCGGGGTGGAGGCGACCGAGGTGGTGGAGCTCGCCGCGAGCGGGAAGCCGAAGGTGGACTTCACCGGGGCGACCTGGCTCTTCAGCAGCCAGGGTGTCGGGGACGTCCAGATCGCCTTCGTGGACGGGTACATCGGCATGCGGGACGGTCGTCAGGAGGACGGCCCGATCCTGGTGTTCACGCCGGGGGAGTGGCGGGCCTTCGTGCTCGGCGCGCGGGACGGCGAGTTCGACCTCACCTGACCGGATCCGGGGGTCGCGGCCCTCGCCGGGTGCCGGTCCGGGCCGTCGGGTCGGCACCCGGATACCCCTCAGGGGTGTCCAGGGAGCGGTCGTACGCCCCCGAAGGTCTCCGGCGGTCATCATTCCGATCACATTTGAACGTGCCCCGTCATAATTTCTGTTGACTGCTGGACAAACGCAGCTCAGAGTATGAGCACAGGCAGACGCCGTGCCCACCGCCCCCACGCGGCCAGACACGGCGCCTGCTGTGCGACCCGGCAGCGCTGCCGAGCCTCCTCCCAGTCATCCCTCTGCGCACCGGGGGTGCGTCGGCCGGTCCCGGCCCACAAGGGGCCGGCAGTCGCCGGGAGGATGGCGCCGTTCCCCGAGAGCGACTCAGGGGCGGCACCGTGCTCGGGACCCGCACGCCCCCACGCGGCGGCGTCCCGAGCAGGTCTGCGGGAGCGACGGGCCGGGGCCCCGCAGACCTTGCTTGTGAAACATGGAACTGTTGGCTTGTGTGCTGTGCGGCGCGACGGCGGAGCTGGGTGCTCGGCACGACGGTGTGCACAGTGAGGGAAACGCGTGTAGGGCCGCGTTGCGACAGGCCGTCCCCCCGGAGGGTGAAACCCAGAACGGCTGCCGTGCTGAACCGAACGTAGCCCGGACGGTTGCTCAGAGTCAACATTGGTCTCTGAGCGTGGATCTCCGTCCGGCGCCCCACCCACCCCGCGAGCGCGGTGTGGCGGGCACGTACGATGTTCCCATGTCTTTTCTCCGCCGTCGCTCCGGTCAGCCCACCGGCCCGGACTTCGACGTGCTCGCCATGGACCCGGGCGACTGGCCCGGCGACTTCGGTGCAGCCATGATGACCGGCCCGGACGGCGCCTGCCAGGGGATTTTCCTGCGCTACGACCTGTTCGGCGGCAGAGGCCCGGCGATGTTCATCGGCAACCTCCCCGAGGGCTCGCCGGCCCGCGAGACCGGCGACAGCGTGCCCTTCGAGGTGCGCCAGCTGCTCGCGGCCCTGGAGAACGAGGAACCGGTCGACTTCGTCTCGGCGGAGGACTTCCCCGTCATGCTCGGGGACGACCTGCTGATCGTGAAGAAGGTCAAGGTCAGCGAGGGCCGGGTCTTCTGTGCCCAGTTCGGCCGGAGTGACGGGGTGCAGGTCACCATCGCCTCCTGGGACCGGCCGATTTCGGACGATCTCTACCAGTTGCTCAAGCCGCTGCCCGCGGACATGTTCCAGCAGGGCTGAACAAGGCGGGCCGATGGCCCGGAGGGCGGCGTTCCGGTTCCCGTTCCGCCGCCCGCCGAACGTCCGCCGGGTCGTCCGTCGGGACATCCGCCGGACCGTCCGTCGGGACATCCGCAGAGGCGCCCGCCGTGGGTACGGGCGTGCTGCGGACCCCGATGTTCACCCAGATGTTCACCGAGATGTTGATCGCGACGTCCGCGGAGTCGCCGGTCGAGGAGTCCGGTGAGGCGTCCGGCGAGGTCTCCGTCGCGATTTCCGCCCCGACCTGGGCCGCTTCACCCGCGTCCGTGCCTCGGGCGCTGCTTGACGGCTTCGATCACGGCTTCGTAAAGTCGCGAACATGCCGTGCCCTCTCCCGCTGCTGACCCGTCGCAGCTACCTCGACCTGCGGCGCACCGCCAGCGCGGCGTGTCCGGGTCACTGAGGGGGATTCGTCCCCGAGGCGGCGGACGGCCGGCCGAGGGGCCGGCGCCGATCCGGGGGTGGCCCTTGTGCCGGACCCCGGGTCCCGGGGTGGGCATCGAGCCGGAGTCCCGGGCCGCCACCAGGTACCGCGCGCCCGTCCCGGCGTGCCGCCCGCCATTCCCCGCACCAGCCGACGGGGGTGCCGGCGCCGACAGTGGAACGGCCGAGCCCCCGACGACAGCGGAGGCGTGGCCGTGCCGACCGTCGGCACCGGGCCCGAGCCCCGCCGGCGGGTGCGGACCCCGAGCCCACGCTGCCGCCCCGGAGGCCCCAGCCCCATGAGTACCGTCGCTGCCGACCAGTCACCCGCCGTCCCGTCCCCCGGCCCCGCGCCCTCCCCCGTCGAGGCCGCCCTCGCGGGGCTGCCCCGGGTCGTCGACCTGCTGGCCGCCCGGGCCGAGGAGCACGACCGCGACGCGACCTTCCCGTACCCTCGCCGACACCGTTCAGGTCCTGGTCCAACTCGGGCGCGGGGACGCCTCGGTGGCCGTGGTCACCGCGTTCACCCTGCTCCAGCACGCCGAGCAGGCCCGGACGGCGGGCTGGCCGACGGCCGGTTACCGGCGGCTGCTCACCGAGTCCCGGCGCGGTCCGGCCCTGGTCAACACCCTACGGGCGGAGCCCGGGAGCCGTGAGGGCGAGCCGCCGGCCACGGTGGCGCGATGGGACGGCGAGGCCTGGCTGCTGACGGGCCGCAAGACGTACTGCACCGGCGCCGAGGCGCTCGCCTGGATGGCGGTGACCGCCCGGACCGACGAACCGGTGCCCCGGACCGGCACCTTCCTGGTGCGCGGCGAGAGCGAGGGCCTGGAGGTCGATCCGACCTGGGACCAGCTCGGCCTGCGGGCCAGCGCCAGCCACGACGTGGTCCTCGACGAGGTACGGGTACCGGCCGAACTGGCCCTCGGTCTGAACCCGCCCGGAAGCGGCGCCGGAAAGGGAGCGGCCGCTTCCGCCGCTGCCGTCCCGGCGGCCGAACTGGCCCGGGCCTGGCACGATCTGGCGCTCTCGGCGGTGGCCGTCGGGGTGGCCCGCTCGGCCCAGGACTGGCTGGTGCGCTTCCTGCACCAGCGAACTCCGGCCAATCTGACCGAGCCGCTCGGCAGCCTGCCCCGCTACCGCAGCGCGCTGGGCGAGATCGAGGCCCAACTGATCGGTGCCGAGGAACTCGTCCACGGTCTGGCCGCGCGGGTGGACCGGGCCGAGCCGGAAGCGGTGGCCCGGACGGGGCCGGCGCACCTGTTGGCCACCCGGGCGGCGACGGCCGCCGTCCAGCAGGCCGTCTCGCTCACCGGGAACCCGGGGCTGAGCCGGCGTCACCCGCTGGAGCGGTACCTGCGGGACGTGCTCAGCAGCCGGGTCCATCTGGCCCCGGACGAGGCCGTCCTGGAGGCCGCCGGTCGGGCCGCCCTGGAGCGCGGCGTGCGGCACTGACCGGCGGTCCTGCCGGGTCTCCGGGACGGCCCCGTCCGGAGGGGTGCCGCCCGGTGCCGGGCCGGACGGGCCTCACCTGGTCCCGACGGCGGCCCGGACGGCCCGGCGGGCCAGCGCGGCGTCGTCGTAGAGCCGGCGGATCATGATCCGCTGCTCCTCGCCGGCGCCCGGCACGTCGTACAGGCGGATCTCCCGCATCAGCACCAGCACCAGGTTCACCAGGAACGCGTCCCGGGCCATCGTGCCGCCGCTCTGGGCGAGTTGGCTGATCTGCCGACGGGCCGCGGTGTCGCCGGAGAGGACGCTCCAGAGCACCGCGAGGTCGTAGCCGGGCAGGTACCAGCCGGCCTGCTCCCAGTCGACCAGCACCGGCCCGGACGGCGCCAGCAGCATGTTGCTGAGCAGCGCGTCGCCGTGGCAGAGCTGGAGCGGACCGTGGCCGAGCCCGTGCAGCAGACCGCGCAGGTCGCCGGCGTCCCGGTCGGTGAGCTGGCCCACCGAGTGGTAGCGGGCGATCTCCAACTGGTAGTCCAGCCGGGGCTGGAAGACGTCGGTCGGCGGGCGCCACAGGTTGAGCGTCCGGACGGCGGTGAGCAGCGCGCGCACCTCGCCGGGCGTCGGGGCGTTGACCGGGTGGCGCTCCCGGGCGGCCGGCCGCCCGGGGACGCGCTCCATGACCAGCACGCAGCGGTCGTGGTCGGCCGCCACCAGCCGGGGCAGCCGCACCGGCGGACGGTGCCGCACGAAGGCCCGGTAGACCGCGACCTCGTGGTGGAAGTCGGCGACCAGCTGTTCGAAGTACTCGCTCCGCACGGCCTGCGGGGCGAGGCACTTGGCCACCACCGGCGCCCGGCCGATGGTGCCCGCCACCAGGATGTGGCGGCTCCCCTCGCGCAGCACCTGGCGGGGGGTGAAGGCGGGGCATATCCGCGCGACCCCGGCGAGGGCGGCCCGGACGGCCGGGGTCTGGAGCGCGGAGGGGTCGATCCGCTCCTGCGTCATGGGCTGGCCCGGCCGGGTCGGCGGGCGCAGCAGCCGGCCGTCGCCGGGGCGGACGGCGGGGATCCGGGCGCCGGGCACACGGGGGCCGGCGGTCTCGGCCGGGCGCAGTCCCAGCGCGGTCCGGGCGGCCTGGCCCCGCGTGTCCCCGGACCGGCCGTCGGCGGCGCGCGGGGCGGCGGGCCGGGACGGCGGCGGGACCTGCTTCGGGCCGGGACGGCCGACGGCTGCGGTGGGGGGGCGCAGCGCGGTGCGGGTCGTGGTCGGCGTCGGGGAGGTCGCTGAGGAGTACATGGGGTGAGGGTGGTCCCTTCCTGTCCGTCTGCGGGTGCGGCCCCGCAGGGGGTTGCGGGGAGGGCCGGTGCCGCGTGCTTCCTGGCGTGACGGCGGCCCTGGTCGGTCGGGTGGTGCGCGGGCGCCGGGCACGGACGCCGGGGCCGGAGCCCCGTGCTGCGGCGGTGGACCGGCCGTCCGCACCCTGGGGAATGCGGTCGGCCGGTACTGCCGTGGCCGTGCCCGGCGCTCCCGCGCCACCCCCTCGGGTGAGGACCGGGAGTGCCCCGCGACCCGTGCGGGGGAACCCCGTACCGGCCTGGGACACCGCCCGACCCGGGGGTCGAGGTGGCGCACCTCTACATCACACCCGGATGCCGGTGGTTGGTAATGTGGCGGACCCTGGCGAAGCCTGGCGAATGCTCGCCCGGCACATGACGGAGCCTCTAGCCTCGAACCAGCCGAGGAACCTGGGGGCTTCACGTGAGCAGGGGACCCAACACCCGACTCGCCGATCTGTTCGTCCTGACCGGATGGTCGAAGGGCGAGCTCGCACGGCTGGTCAACAGGCGCGGTGCCGCGATGGGGCAGCAGCAGCTGTCCACCGACACCTCGCGGGTGCGGCGGTGGATCGAGCAGGGGGAGATCCCGCGCGATCCGGTGCCGAGGGTACTGGCAGCCGTGTTCACGGAGCGGCTCGGCCGTGTCGTCACCACTGAGGACCTCGGTCTGGAACGACACCGGCCCACCAGGACCGGAGCGGCGCAGTCCGCCACCTCGTCACCATGGGAGCCGGATCGAACGGCCGCGGTCCTCACCGAGTTCACGGGAATGGACCTCATGCTGAACCGACGTGGATTGGTGGGCGCGGGTGCCGCGCTCACGGCGGGGGCGGTCGTCGCCGACTCGCTGAAGGGCTGGCTGGGAGGGGCCGAGGTCGCGTACGCGGCGTCGGCGCCCGGACCGCGCCCGGTGCTCACCCAGGGCGGCGCCCGACCGGTGGTGGACCTGTACGACCCGGGCCCGGTCGGGCTCGACGAGGTGGAGGCGCTGGAGCGCTCGGTGCACGTGTTCCGGGCCTGGGACGCGGCCCGCGGCGGCGGTCTGCAGCGCAAGGCGGTGGTGGGCCAGCTCAACGAGGTGGGCGGCCTGCTGACGCACCGGCACAGTCCGGCCGTGACCCAGCGGTTGTGGCTGGTCGCGGCCAACCTGGCGGTGCTGGCGGGCTGGATGTCGCACGACGTGGGCCTGGAGCCGACCGCGCAGAAGTACTTCATGCTGGCGGCGGACTCGGCCCGGGAGGCCGGCGACCGGCCCCGGGCCGGGGAGGCGATCTCCCGGGCGGCGCGTCAGATGGTGCACCTCGGGCGGGCGGACGAGGCGATCGGCCTGATGGCGGCGGCCAAGGCGAGCGGCGGCCGGATGTTGCCGAGAACGCGCGCCATGCTGAACACCGTCGAGGCCTGGGCGCACGCCTCGATCGGGCAGTCGCAGGCGACCTGGCGGCTGCTGGGCGAGGCGGAGGAGCTCTTCGCCGAGGACCCGGACGGTCCGCCGCCGTCCTGGATGCAGGTCTTCGACGAGGCGGAGCTGCGCGGGATGCAGGCGCTGGTGCTGCGCACGCTCGCCGAGCACGACCGGGCGGCCGCCGAACAGGCCCGCCGGCACGCCGAGCGGGTGATCCGGCTGCGGGAGGGGACGGGGCAGCTGCGGTCGGCGCTGTTCGACCGGATCACGCTGGCCTCGGTGCACTGGCTCACCGGGGAGCCCGACGCTGCGGACACCCAGTGCAAGCTGGTGCTGAACCTGATCGGCCAGAACTCCTCGCACCGCACCTGGGACCGGCTGCGGGAGATGTACCGGTTGACCGCGCGCTACCGGGGGGTGCCGGTGGTGGACGAGCTGCGGGAGCAGCTGGGGCGGGAGCTGCGGGCGGCGGACGCGAAGAAGCGGCCCGCGCGCGCCTGACCCGGGCCCGGAACGGGCGGACCGGATCGGGCGGACCGGATCGGGAGTGGCTCGGCCGGGGCCGTGCGGGCCGGTGGGTCAGGAGGGGTTCGCGGGGCGCAGCAGCATGCGCAGTGCGGTGACGGTGCCGTCGGTGCCCAGCACGGGCTCGCCGGTGCACTCGATCATGCCGTGCCCGCCGTCGGGCCGCCGGACCTGGAGGGTGCCGAAGGCGTACCGGCCGTGCACCAGCGCGTCGGTCATCATCCGGCGCAGCTGCGGCCGGTCCGCCTCGCTCAGGCGGTCGGGCAGCCGGTCCAGGCTGAGCGGTCCGTGTCCGGGGTCGCAGCCGAGCAGCCGGTAGGCCTCGGCGGACCAGCGGACGTCGTCGGTGAGGAGGTCCCACTCGGCGGAGCCGATCACGGCCGCGCCGGTCGAGGTACGGATGGCGCTGTCCACTCTTTCGCCCACCGGCCCCTCGCCGTCCGTCGCGCCCTCGTTCGGGGGCGCGACGGGTGGTGGGCCGGACGCGGGCGACTTTTGCATGGTGAGTCCAGTGGTCCGTTCGTGGAGAGCGGCCGGTGCGTGGTGGCATCGACTGTCGCACAGCGGTCTCACCCTTGTGGGCGATTTGGACAGATCGCCGTCAAAGTTCCCCCGGCATATGCCAGTGCGCACAAAGGGCCGGTCGCCCTGTGTGCGACGGGCTGCCCGAGGCGGTAACCTTCGGTGATTCCGGCGCCCGGGCGCCCACCGCAGTACCCACCAGAGACCCCGGCGACGGAAATCCCGTTGCCACTACGACCGCCGCAACGGATGCTGACCTCATGTTCGAGCCAGTGATAGCACCCAGTGCCAGCCTCCTCGGCCTCCTGCAGCGAGGTCGCGGTGACGGGCAGCTCCATGCGCTGGCCGCCGACCGCACCGAGGCCATTGCCGCACTGGAGGAGTGCGTCACCAGGGACCCGCGAGCCGACTGGCAGGTCGAGAACCGTTCCCTCTACTACGCGCGCCTCTACATGGAACTGGAGGCGCCGCTCGACGGGATCGAGGACCACCTCCACTCCCCGGAGGACCTCCTCGACGAGGACGAGGCCCGCACCGGCCTCGCGCTCTCCGTCCTGGGCCACCTCGCCGCGTACGGCCGGCGGGACGCGCTGCTCATGCTCCGCGAGTACGCCGCTACCGGCACCAACTGGGCCTGGGCGCTGGACGAGCTCGCGCTGCGCGACGACGACCGCGGCCTGCTGCTGCTCGGGACGGCCGTACTGGACCGCTTCGCCCCGGGCCCCGAGGGCGACGCCGAGCTGCGCGAGACCGTACGGAGCGCGTACGAGCCCAGGCCCTGGCGGCTCTGGGCCGCCTACCACCCGAGGGTCGCGGCCGCCAGCGAGCAGGCCCCCTTCGACGTGTGGCAGCGCCAGCTGAACCGCAGCGGCGTGACCCCGGGCTGGTCCACCGCCGATGTGCTGGCCTGGGCCGACCAGGGCGAGCTCGGCGGCCTCGGTGCCGCGGCCTTCGCCGGCGGCCCGGTCCGTCCCGGGGCCTCGCACGACGGCGGACCCGGTCCGGACGCGGTGGACCGCCGCGCCGCCGCCGCCGCCCGCTGCCTGGCCGCCGTGGTCCGGCCGGAGGACCGGCCCGCCGTCCTGGAGGCGGCCCGCACCGGTCTGCCCGGTGCCCGCCGGGCGGCCCTGCGCCACCTCGTCGACCGGCAGGACCCGGCCGCGGCCGGGCTGATCGAGGCCGCCGCGGCGGAGGTCGACGACCGGCTGGTCCGGTTCGCCCTGGAGCTGCTCGGGCGGATGCGCGGCCCGGAGGCGCTGGCCCACGCCCGCCGCTGGGCCGATCCGGCCACCGGGGGCGCCGACAGCGCCCTCGGCGAGGCCGCCGTCCGGCTGCTGGCCGACGCGGGCGAGCCCACCGACGCCCCGCTGGTGGTGGGCGGGCTGCGCCGCTGGGTCCTGCTGCACGGGGTGTCCGGCGCCGACGCCGGGCTCGGGACGCTGGTCGACGGCGCGGGGCGGCTGACCGCCACCGAGGCCGTCCCGGTCCTGCGCCACATCTACGGCGAGGCCGTCTCCTCGGAGCTGCGCGGCCGCGCGGCCCGGGCGCTCGCCGCGACCGACGTGCACTTCCCGGAGGGGCCGGCCGTCGAGTGCCTCTGGGACTGCGAGGAGTCCACCCGGGAGCTCGCCGCGAGGCATGTCGCCACCACCGGCGACGCCCGCGTGCTGGAGCGCCTGCGCCGCCTCGCCGCCGACCCGGCCGAGGAGGCCGAGGTCCACGCCGCCGTGCGCGGCCGACTCACCTCCGCCCGCGAGCGAAGCCGCTAGGGCGCCGCAGCGGAACGACTGAGCGGGCCGGTCCACCACGAGGGTGGACCGGCCCGCTCAGTCGTTCCCGGGGACCGGGTGAGTGGAATGGAACGCGGTTCTACTTCGCGACCACGCCGGCGTCCGGCGCCAGGGTGCCCACGGACACCAGGACGATGATCAGGATGCCGAGCGCGATCCGGTAGACCACGAACGGCATGAAGCTGTTGTTCGAGATGTACTTCAGGAACCAGGCGATCGCCGCGTATCCGACCACGAAGGCGATCCCGGTGGCCAGGATGGTCGGCCCCCAGGCCGGTGCCGGGCCCTCGCCGATCTTGAACAGTTCCAGCAGGCCGGAGGCCAGCACCGCCGGGATCGCCAGCAGGAACGAGTACCGGGCCGCCGCCTCGCGGCTGTAGCCGAGCAGCAGGCCGGCGCTGATCGTGCCGCCGGAGCGGGAGACGCCCGGGATCAGGGCGAGTGCCTGGGCCATGCCGTACGTCGCAGCGTGCGGCAGGGTCAGCTCGGAGATCGGCTTGGCGTGCCGGACCGCCCGGGTGCGGTCGGCGATCGCGAGCACCACGCCGAACAGGATCAGCGTGCTGCCGATGATCCGCAGATCGCGCAGGTCCTGTTCGATGGTGTCCTGGAACAGCTTGCCCAGGATGCCGATCGGCAGCGTGCCCATGATCACGAACCAGCCCATCCGCGCGTCCTGGTGCGAGCGCAGCGCGGGCCGGAAGAGCGAGAGCGTCCAGGTCTTGATGATCGCGGCGATGTCGCGGCGGAAGTAGATCAGCACGGCGGTCTCGGTGCCGAGCTGCGTCACCGCGGTGAACGCCGCTCCCGGGTCCTGCCAGCCGAACAGGGCGGGGAAGACCCGGAGGTGGGCGCTGGAGGAGATCGGGAGGAACTCGGTGAGCCCCTGGATCAGGCCGAGGACGGCCCCGTGGAACCAGTCGATCACCGGACACCCGCCCGGGGTATCCGTCGGTCGATGCGCATGAAGCGTTCCTTGTTGGTCGGTGCGGGAACGGCCCTGCGAACCGGTCGGCGCGGTCCAGTGGCGCGGTCCGATGGCAGGCGAACGACCGGTCCCGCCCGGCGCTCGGGCCGCGCGCGGGCCCGGCGTCCGCCTGATGCTACGCCGTTCGGGTGACAGCTTTTCGCCCGCCCCACCCCCGGCGCACCGTCCGTCGCCCCGTTCCTCCCTGCTTCCTCCCCTTTCGCCCGGATGCCGCCCGGATGCCGCCCCGGTGCCGC
>NZ_JZWY01000603.1:0-1554 GCF_000966955.1 Streptomyces sp. NRRL S-495 | reverse complement strand
GTGCCGCTCAGGCGGCCGTCGGCCGGGCCCGCACCCAGGTCCCGTCCTCGGTCAGATAGGTGTCGACCGTCAGCCCGGCCTCGGCGAGCGCCTGTTCGAACTCGGGCCGGTCCATCGGGCGGGACGGGAAGGTCTGGGTCCACCGGGCGTCCGGGAACTCGTACACGACGTGGACCTGGTTCACCCCGTCGCCGAGGGGTGTGGCCGACTCCACCCTGACCAGGCCGTTCTCCCCGAGCGCCCGCTCGCGCGGGATGTTCGTCTGCCAGTCCTCGCCCTCGCGCTGGACGAGCACGCAGCCGTCCGGGGCGACGTGCCGGCGGCAGGTCTCCAGCAGGCCCCGGCGGACGGCGAGGCTGCCGGCGTGCACCAGGAAGGAGGCGAGCAGGACGACGTCGAAGCGTTCGCCGAGGTCCAGCCGTTCGATCGGGGAGAGCGCCGTGCGGGCCCTGCGGATCCGCTCCAGCATCCGCGCCGACTCGTCCACGGCCGTCACCCGGAAGCCCTGTTCCACCAGCGGGTGGGTCATCCGGCCGACGCCGCAGCCGAGTTCCAGCAGGCTCGCGCCGGGCGGTACGGCGCCGGCGATCACCTCGACCTCGTCGCGGATCGGCAACCGTTCGTAGAGCTCGACCGCGCATCCGTCCGGGGTGATCGCCCCGGGGCCGGTGCCGTCGTATCCCTCGCGTCGTTCGTCGGTCATGCGAACCATCGGAGCACGGCCGGTGCGCGGGGGGAAGAGCGCGGGGCGAACGATGTTTGGCAGATACCCCCAGGGGGTATACAGTCATCGACGAGCCGGGCAGCACGGCGAAGGATCGAGTACGTGGAGGACGACATGGCGCACCCCGCCCAGCACGAGCGGCAGCACAGCGGTCACGACAACCACGGCCACCATGGGAACCACGGCAACGGGAACCACGGGCACGATGCGGGCCATGGGCAGCACGAGCAGCATGGGCAGCACATGAACCATGAACAGCACCAACACCATGCGGGGCATGCGCACCACGCACAGCACGGGACCGGCGGCGGGGGCGTGACCTGGGCGGCCGCCGCGCAGGCGACGCTGCACTGCCTCACCGGCTGCGCCATCGGCGAGATCCTCGGCATGGTGCTGGGCACCGCCTTCGGCCTGCACAACGGCGGCACCGTGGTGCTCTCGGTCCTGCTGGCCTTCGTCTTCGGCTACGCGCTGACCATGCGCGGCGTGCTCAAGGCGGGTCTGGACGTCCGCACCGCCGTGAAGGTCGCGCTGGCCGCCGACACCGTCTCGATCATCGTCATGGAGATCATCGACAACAGCGTGATGGTGACCGTGCCCGGTGCCATGGACGCGGGTCTCGGCGACATCCTGTTCTGGCTCGCGCTGGCCGGTTCGCTGGTCCTGGCCTTCCTCCTGACCGTCCCGGTCAACAAGTGGATGATCGGCAAGGGGCGCGGCCACGCCGTGGTCCACGCCTACCACCAGCACTGACCGGCCCACCAGCACTGACCGGTCCACCGGCGCTGCCCGCCGCACCGGACGCCGCGGCCCGCGCCGACCCCTCCGCA
>NZ_JZWY01000602.1:0-4852 GCF_000966955.1 Streptomyces sp. NRRL S-495 | reverse complement strand
CGGCGGAACGGGTCGGTGGCCTCCTCGGCGCCGACCGGCCGGTCCCCGTCGTAGAAGAAGCTGGCCGGTTCGTCGAGGAATGAGAGGCGGCGCCGGAGCACGGCGGCCTGCGCGGCCGGCTCGCCGTCGAGGTGGCGGAGGAAGGCGAGCACGGTGAACCAGCGGTTCTCGTCGCTGACGTCCAGGTCGTCCGGGGTGCGCAGCCGGTCCAGCAGGGTGGCCCGGCCGGCGTCGGTGAGCCGCAGGGTGTGCCGGGGGGCGGCCGCCGCGCCGGGTTCGGTCGAGCGGACGAGGAGTCCGTCGGTCTCCAGGCGCTTGATCGCCGGGTAGAGCGTGCCGTCGCTGATCGGCCGCACGTGGCCGGTGAGCGCGGCGAGGTGGCGGCGCAGTTCGTAGCCGTGCAGGGGCCGGTCGTGGAGGAACCCGAGGATCGCGAGCTTCAGCATGGGCCCACTCTGCCAGATCGGGCGAGATATATCGGTGTTGCTGTACCTCGGCTTCGAGGTATGGTCACTTCGCCGCCCCCGGAAGGAGCCGGGAGGCGGCGGTCCCCGGGAGTGCCTGCCCGGGTCCCCTTGTCGACAGCAGAAGGAGCACGACCGTGCGCGATGCCACCGTCACCCCGAACGGCGACCGGATCCGCTGGGTGGAGATCCCCGGCAAGGAGCCCGTCCGCCTCTATCTGCACGGCCTCGGCTCCAGCTCGCCCGTCTACTACGCCGCGGCCGCCGCGCACCCGCTGCTCACCGGCCACCGCGCGCTGCTGCTCGACCTGCTCGGTTTCGGCATCAGCGACCGCCCCACCGACTTCTCCTACACCCTGGAGGCGCACGCCGACGCCGTCGCGGCGGCCGTCCGGGCGGCGGGGGTGGAGCGGGTCGAGGTGATCGGCCACAGCCTGGGCGGCGCGGTCGCCATCCTGCTCGCCCACCGGCATCCCGGGCTGGTCGACCGGCTGGTCCTGGTCGACTCCGTCCTCGACCCGGCCGCCCCGGTCCGGACCCCGGGCAGCAGTGGGCTCGCGACCTTCACCGAGGAGGAGTACCTGGCCGGCGGGTGGGAGCAGGTGGAGCGGTGGGCCGGCCCGTTCTGGTGGGCCACCATGCGGCTCGCCGGGCCCGAGGCGCTGCACCGCACCGCCGTCCACCGCTGCCGGGGGACCGTCCCGACCCTGCGCGAGCAGCTGCACGGCCTGGACGTGCCGCGCACCTTCCTCTACCCCGAGGCCGACGGCGAGCCGGCCGGTGCGGAGCTGCTCCGCGAGTCGGGGGTGGCGCTGGTGGCGGTGCCGGACTGCGGGCACAACATCATGATCGACAACCCGGACGGCTTCGCCGGGGCCACCGCCGCCGCGCTGGCGTAGGGTCGTCCCGCCTGTCCGCCTGTTGGCCAGTCAGGCCGTCGCCCGATACCCGATTCCCATGAGGAGCGTGTCCGTCGTGCCGATCCAGGTCCCCGAGGCGCTGGTCGCCTCCCTCGTCGAGTGCCACGGCGCGGACGGCCGCGTCTGGGCCGACGGACTGCCCGCGCTCGCGGCGGCCTCCGCGGACCGCTGGGGGCTGCGCCTCGACGGCCCGCCCGCGCACGGTGTGGTGGGCCTGGTCCTGCCCGTCCGGCGGGCCGACGGCTCCCGCGCCGTGCTCAAGCTCCAGCGGGTGGACGAGGAGACGGCGGGCGAGCCGCTCGCCCTGCGGGCCTGGAACGGCCGGGGCGCCGTCCGGCTGCTCGACCACGACCCGGCCACCGGCTCGATGCTGCTGGAGCGCCTCGACCCGGCCCGCTCCCTGCTCGCCCTCCCCGACGACCGGGCCGCCACCAGCGCCCTCGCCGACCTGACGATGCATCAGGCGCCGTCCGGCCTACGGACCTTGGCCGAGGTCGCGGACGGCATGCTGGCGGAGGTCCCGGCCGCGCGCGAGCGGCTGGCAGGGGAGGCCGACCGCCGACTGCTGGCGGATCTGGCGGCCGCCCTCGGCGAGGTCCGGCCCGAGCCGGGCGACCGGCTGCTCCACTGGGACCTGCACTACGCCAATGTGCTCGCCCCGACGGCCCCCGACCCCCGGGCGCCCTGGCTCGCCATCGACCCCAAGCCCCTGGCGGGCGACCCGGGTTTCGAACTCCTCCCGGCCCTGAGCAACCGCTGGTCCGACCTCACCGCCACCGGCGACCTCCCGCGCGCCCTGCGGCTGCGCTTCGACCTGCTGACCGACCGCCTCGCCCTGGACCGCCCCCGCGCCACCCGCTGGACCCTCGCCCGCGTCCTGCAGAACGTCCTCTGGGACATCGCGGACGGCGAGTCGGTGATCGACGGGACGCACCGGACGATCGCGGAGGCACTGTCGGCGAGCCGGGGCGGTCCGGGGCTCACCCGGGCAGGACGGTGAAGCGCAGCGGGGTGCCCGGGCGGGTCTGGGCGGCGGCCGCGAGGTCGGCGGGGGGCACCACGCCGACGACGGGGTAACCGCCGGTTGTCGGATGGTCGGCCAGGAAGACCACCGGGAGCCCGTCCGGCGGGACCTGTACGGCGCCCAGCACCATGCCCTCGCTGGGGAGTTCGCCGTCCCGGGCGCGGACCAGCGGCGGGCCCTCGGTGCGCAGCGCGATCCGGTTGCCGGCCGGGGAGACCCGGTAGGTGTCGCGGGCGAGCCGCGCCAGGGCCTCCGGGGTGAACCAGTCCGCCCGGGGGCCGAGCCGCAGCCGCAGCACCAGTACCCGCGGGGGAGCGGGCAGCGGGACCAGCTCCGGCGTCGCCCGGCGGGGCGGCCGGGGGCCGACCGGCAGTCGGTCGCCGGCGGACAGCGGGGCCGGGCCGAGCCCGGAGAGCAGGTCGGCCGAGCGGCTGCCGAGTACCGGCGGGACGGCGATTCCGCCGGCGACGGCCAGGTAGGCGCGCACCCCGGCGGTCGCGGCGCCGACGTCGAGCACCGCCCCGGCGGGTACCGGGACCGGCGCGCCCCAGGCGGCGGGCCGGCCGTCCACCCGGACCGGGCAGGGGGCCCCGGTCACCGCGACCAGCAGCGGCCGCAGGGCCCGCACCGCGACGCCGCCCAGGGTGGTCTCCAGGGCGGCGGCCCCGGGTTCGTTCCCGAGCAGGCGGTTGGCGGCCCGCAGCGCCGGCTCGTCCACCGCCCCGGCCCTCGGCACTCCGAGGTGCGCGACGCCGCGCCGCCCCAGGTCCTGCACTGTGGTCAGCGGCCCCGGTCGGACCACCACCAGGCCGTCCGTCCCGTTCGTCCTGTCCGTCCCGTCCGTCACTCGGTGCCTCCCCGGACCGGGGTGAAGCGCACCCGGGTGCCCGGGGCGAGGAGCGCGGCCGGGGTGCGGGCGGTGTCCCAGAGGGGGAGGGCGGTGCGGCCCAGCAGTTGCCAGCCGCCGGGGGAGGAGCGCGGGTAGACACCGGTGTAGGGCCCGGCCAGGGCGACCGAGCCGGCCGGGACGGCGCTGCGCGGGGTGGCCCGGCGCGGCACCTCGTACCGGGCCGGCAGGCCGGTGAGGTAGCCGAAGCCGGGGGCGAAGCCGCAGAACGCCACCACGTACTCGGGCGCGGTGTGGATCCGGACGGCCTCCTCGGGCGGTACGCCCCACAGCGCGGCCACCTCGGCGAGGTCGGCGCCGTCGTAGACGGTGGGCACCTCGATCAGCGGGCCGGCGGCGGTGGCCGCCCGGTCCGGACGGGCGGTGCGCAGCAGCCGGGCGAGCCCGGGGACGTCGGCCACGCCGTCCAGCAGGACGGTGTGCGCGGCGGGCACGATCTCCTCGACCGGCGGCAGCTCGCCGGCCGACTGCCGTTCGCGCAGCCAGCCGTACAGGGCGGTGACCCCGGCGGCGTCGGGCAGCTCGACCAGCAGTGCGCGCTCGCCGACGGGGCGCAGCACCGGACCGGGGCCGTCGGCCTGTCCCTCCGGTGCGTCGCGCACCCGGTCGCCGGCCGCGCCGCCCGCCTCCACCCGGACCCCCGCCGAGGCCAGCGCGCCCCGGATCCGCCAGGCGAGCTGGGCCGCGCCGGGCGTGTCGCCGTGGACGCAGAGCGAGCGCGCTTCGACGGCGATCCGCTCGCCGCCGATCGCGTCCACGGCGCCGTCGCGGGCGATGCCGACCGCGCGGGTGATGACGGTCCCGGGGTCGTGCACCACGGCGTCCGGTTCGCGGCGCGGTACGAGGGTGCCGGCCCAGGTGTAGGCGCGGTCGGCGAACGCCTCGGTGACCACCGGCAGCCCGACGTCCTCGGCGACCGCCAGCAGCCGGGAGCCGGGCAGGCCCAGCACCGGCAGCGGTCCGTCGCAGACCGCCCCGGCCCGCAGGATCCCGGCGACGACGGCCTCGGCCTGCTCGGAGTCGGCGACCACCCGGTTGTAGAGGGCGCCGTGCGGCTTGACGTAGGAGACCCGGGAGCCGGCGGCGCGGGCGAAGACCTGGAGGGCGCCGATCTGGTAGGCGATCTCGTCGGCCAGTTCGTCCGGTGGCACGTCCATGGCCCGGCGGCCGAAGCCCGCGAGGTCCCGGTAGGAGACCTGGGCGCCGATCCTGACCCCGCGTTCGGCGGCCAGTGAGCAGACCCGGCGCATGGTGGACGGGTCTCCGGCGTGGAAGCCGCAGGCGACGTTGGCGCTGGTGACGACGGAGAGCAGGGCCTCGTCGTCGGTCAGCGTCCAGCGTCCGAACCCCTCACCGAGGTCCGCATTGAGATCGATCACCGCATCGGTCACGCCCGTCCGCCTCCCAGCAGCTGTTGAGGCAGATGGTAGGGCCTGCGCCCGATCGGCCCGCCCCGGCGACGGTCAGCCCGCCGCCGGGGCCGTCCCCTGCCGGGGCCCGGCCGGGTCGGCCGGCCGCGGCCCTTCGGGGAGCCGGG
>NZ_JZWY01000601.1:0-5277 GCF_000966955.1 Streptomyces sp. NRRL S-495 | reverse complement strand
CCTTCGGGGAGCCGGGCCACCCGCGCGGCCGACTCGGCCCGTTCGACCAGCGGCCGCAGCGCCCGCAGCACCATCAGCAGCGGTACGACGCCCACCACTCCGAACGACATGTCGATGAAGCGCCAGTACAGCGGGATGCCCCGGAGCGGCCCGCAGATCAGTGCGAGCGGGATGATCCCGGCACAGGCCAGCACCGCCCAGCGGATCACCCAGACATTGCGCACCGGGTCCTTGAGCGGCCCCACGAACGCCGCCGCGATCACCAGGTGGGCGAAGGCGAGCCAGTCGGTGCCGTAGGCGAGGAAGGGGTAGCGGTCGTTGGTCTCGGCGATGCCGTCCCGGACCCGGCGGATCCACTCCAGCAGGGCGGGGAAGTGATCGGTCACCGGGGCGCCGGGACCGGCGGCCAGGTCGGCGAGCCAGCGGGTCTCGCTCTCCAGGGGGAAGGCCGTCAGCCCGCTCAGGACCAGGCAGACCACGAAGATCCGGAGCAGGCGCCGCACTCGTCGCAGGGTCGTCCGGTCGATGTCGGTCGCGTCGTTCATCTGCGTCCACCCCATGCCGAGGAGGCAGGTCGGGCTGCTCCCGCCTGCACGGGAGTGACTCTAGACCTAGGAATTGAACGTGTTCAACTTGACCTGTTGGGGGTGCCCCGGAGGTGGCCGGACGCACTCGGGCCCGGTACCCGGGGCGGGTACCGGGCCCGAGTGGACGCTCGGACGGGGCCGGGGTCAGGGCGTGTAGCTGAAGGCCGTCGGCGTCGCGGCGGAGCCGCCCGGGGTGACCAGGGTGACCGGGACGGTGCCCGAGCCGGCCGGGGCGGTGACCACGCACGCGGTATCGGTGCAGCTGCCGGTCGCCGGGGTGCTCCCGAACAGGGCGAAGCCGTTGGTCAGACCGGTGCCGGTGATCGTCACGGCGGTGCCGCCGGCGGCCGGGCCGGTGCTCGGCGCGAGCGCGGTGACGGCGGGCGCGGCCGGGGTCACCGGCGCCTGGAGCCCGCTGCCCAGCAGGTGGCGGGAGACGTTGTCGGACGGGTCGGCGTCGTCCTTGTTGGCCGCCGTGACGGTGATCACCCCGGACGGCCGGGTGCCGTGCGAGCTGACCTGGACCTTCATGAAGTCGCTGCGCCCGGGCGCCCGGGTGCCGGTGAACACGGCCTCCAGCCGGCGGCCGTCGGGGGAGACGGTCTGGGTGAAGGTGTAGTCGTAAGGGGTGGAGTACATCAGTGCGCCGGTGGTGGTGAGGCCGGGCGGCAGGTCGACGGTCAGCCGGGTCACCCCGGTGACGTCGGCGGTGCCGGTGGACTTCCAGGTCACGCTGAAGCTGGTGTTGTCGACCGGGAAGATCGGGTAGTTGCCGGCCTGTGTCACGGTGACGTTCGGGCCGCTCGCAGCGGTGGCGACGGCGGTGGGCGCGGCGGTGGCGACGGCGGCGGTGGCGACGGTGAGCGTGGTCACGGCCAGTGCGGCGGCGAGGCCGCCTCGAACCAGTCTGGTGATCATACGAAGCATCATGGCCGAGCCCGGGGATCATCGGGAGGCTTTTCTCGAAAGCGAGTTCTAATCGGGGACGGCCCGGAGGGGCCCCGTCCGCGGGCCTGTCCGGAAGGTCCGTTTCGGTCGATGTCGGGGCCTGCCTCTACTCTTGTCCACCGTGACCGTCATCGCCGACCAGCCCACCGAGCACGGCCCCCGGCCGCCCGCCGGGCCCGCCGTCGCCGCCGCGCGGCCCGCGCCCGGCCCCGCCGCCGACGAGGGCCTGGCGCGCCGGCTCAAGGCGCTGGCCTGCACCGCGCCCCTGCACGACCTGGACAGCCGCAAGGTGATGCTGGCCGGGGAGTACGGCGGCTACGCGATGGCCGAGGTCGGGCTCGCCGCGATCGACCTCGTCACCCTCAACATGGACTTCGACACCGGCGCCGACCGGGAGATAGTGCTGGCCCGGATGCTGCCCCGGGTCGCCGCCCAGGCGCCCGGCCGCCCCGTCGCCGAGCACCAGCGGGTCGGCCGCTGGGTGCTGGAGTCCCTGATCAACGTCGGCAGTGTCGACCGGGGCTTCCGCGCCGTCTACGGCACCTTCGGCGCCGATGGCGAGTACGTCCGCCGCGACTACGACTTCAAGCTGATCGAGGAGGTCCCGGGCCCCGACGGCGGCGTCTACCTGCGCACCACCGACGAGGCGGTCAACGTCCTGGTCGGCGCGCTGGACACCGACGTCACCTCCGCCCAGATCGCCGCCGAGGTCAAGCTGGAGGTGCTGATCCGGCGCGGCCGCCTGGCCGACGCCCAGCTCGCCGCCGAGCAGGCCCGCTACCGCACCGTCCAGTACGCCGAGACGCTGCGCCGCGCCCTGGAGGCCACCCGCCGCAACGTCCGCGCCGTCGACTGGATGCAGGCGATCCCGGACCTCATCGACGAGGCGCTCGACCACATCGCCGACCGCTACCGGCACGAGAACGCGATTCTCACCAACATCCGCAAGGCCCGCGACGAGGCCGAGGACCCGGAGCACAAGCGCCGCGCCGCCGAGCTGGTCGACATCGTCAAGGACTGCATCCGCCGCCACACCCAGCTGCAGACCAGGCTGCTGGAGGCGGGCCCGCTGTTCCGCGCCGAGCAGGACCGGCAGGCCTTCGCCACCCCCGGCGCCCGCAGCGGCATCGACCTCTACGGCCAGCTGCTCGCCCCGGTGCTCCGGCTGCCGATAGCTCTTCGCCCGCGGCACCGGCCTGCGCACCCCCGCCTCGGTGCGCGTCGCGGACCTGGTCGACCTGCTGCTCACCCCGCCCGTCGAGCGCGAGCACCTCGGCGCCGAGCTGCCCGACCCGGACCTGGTCGCCACCCCGGACGACAGCCGGTTCTCCGAGGCCCAGCTGGAGGCTGCGCTCGTCCTGCTCGACCTGCCCGCCGACGCGCCCCGCCGGCTCTCCGGACTGCTCGCCGAGGCCCGCGGACAGGACCCGGAGCTCCCGTACCTGGTCGCCCTGCTGGCCGTGCACGCGGCCAGCCCGCCCGTCGGCACCGCCTACCGGCAGGGCGAGGAGCTGTCTCTTATACACATCTGCGGCCGGGATGGCCGCCGACCGCAAGGACGCCGGCTGACCGCCGGCCACCCCCACATCCCGCCGTGAAGCACCGCCGAACGACCCGCTCGTGAACCACCCGCCCGTGAACCACCGCAACGCCCCCGAGGAGCACCGCCCGTGACGACCCACCACGACACGTCCTGGGCGCCCGAGACCGAACCGGCCGCCCCCGCGCCGATCACCCCGGCCGACGTCGCGGACGCCGCCCGCCTGGTCTCCTTCGGCCTCCAGGCCAAGCTGCTCCCCGCCCGCGACACCGAGTACGCCGAACTCGTCCGCCGCCACCGCGAGGACCCGCCGTTCGCCCGCCTCGCCGACGCCGTCGCCACCGGCATGGGCCTGGTCGTCCTGGAGGTCTCCCCGCGCGCCGGCATGGCCGTCGCCGCCGCCGAGGACTCCGTGTTCGCCGTCCGGATGGGCGACTACTCGCGCCGCGCCGCCTCCGAGTCCACCGACCGCTTCCTCCACGGCCTGGCCCACCTGGCCGTCGCCGCGATGGCCTTCCCCCGCCCCGAGGACCCCCCGAGGACCTCTCCGACGACGGCTACCTCGGCCGGATCACCGTCAACGGCGTCGACGCCTTCGTCCGCCAGGCCTGCCGCCGCCTGGAGGAGCAGGCCGCCGCCGACGGCGACAACACCGACCCGCAGAGCGACGCCCCCGGCCTGGAGGCCGCCTGGCGGGTCTGGGCCCGGCGCACCGCCACCGGCGCCACCAAGGACGCCCGCCGGCTCTCCGGCTCGACCATCGGCATCGTCGCCAAGGCCGTGCTGTTCCTGGTCGACTCGGGCTTCCTGCAGAAGGTCTCCGACGACGCCGGCGGCACCTACCGCACCACCGCCCGCTACCAGCTCCAGGTCCGCGACCTGGCCGGCGGCGCCGCCATGGCCGAACTGCTGGACCTCGGCATCGTGCCGGTGTCCGACGGCAGCGCCTCCCTGCTGCCCCCGGACACCGGGGACGACCTGGTCGCCGACGCCGGACTGCCGTTCCACTCGCTCTAGCCCCCACGCCCCAGCCCCCCGTCCCGGCCCCCACCGGACCGCCCCAGCCGACCCATCCACCCGCCTCCTGGAGAACCGCCGCACATGTACGAGCTCAACCGGGTCCGCCTCTACTCGATCGGACCGGCCGGCGCCCGCTACGCCGACACGGTGCTCGACCTGCGCGGCGTCGGCGAGCCCGTCGCCGACCCGGCGCCCCAGCAGATCGGCCTGTTCGGGCCTGTTCGGCGAGGAGGCCGACGGCCCGGTCCGCCGCCCCGCCCCGGCCGGCGTGCTCTTCCTGGAGAACGGCGGCGGCAAGTCCGTCCTGCTCAAGCTGATCTTCTCGGTCATGCTCCCCGGGCACCGCAACACCCTCGGCGGCGCCAGCTCCGGCGTGCTCCGCAAGTTCCTGCTCGCCGACGACTGCGGCCACGTCGCCCTGGAGTGGCAGCACACCGTCACCGGCGAGCCGATCGTGGTCGGCAAGGTCAGTGAGTGGCGCGGCCGCCAGGTCTCCTCCGACCCGCGGAAGTTCGCCGAGACCTGGTACTCCTTCCGCCCCGGCCCCGGTCTCACCCTCGACTCCCTCCCGGTCGCCGAGCGGATCAGCCTGGCCGGCGACCAGAAGGCCCGCGGCCGCCGCCGCACCATGAAGGGCTTCCGCGACGCCCTCACCGAGGCCGGCAAGGCCCACCCGCACCTCGACCTGGTCTTCGAGGACGGCCACGACCGCTGGACCGAGCACCTCGGCGAACTCGGCCTCGACCCCGAACTCTTCCGCTACCAGCGCGAGATGAACGCCGACGAGGGCGAGGCGGCCGGCCTGTTCGCGGTCAAGCAGGACAAGGACTTCACCGACCTGCTGCTGCGCGCCGTCACCGACACCCGGGACACCGACGGCCTCGCCGACCTCGTCCACGGCTTCGCCGCCAAGCTCGGCCTGCGCTCCGAGCTCACCGCCGAACGCGACTTCACCGCCGGCTCGCTGGACCTCCTGGAGCGCATCACCGAGGCCACCGCCGCCCGCGAGAGCGTCCGCGAGTCCCACCGCACCGCCGAACGCCGTACCCGCCGGCTCGCCCACGCCCTCGCCTCGCGCGCCGCCGCCGAACGCGACCGGGCCGAGGACCTCGCGATCGAGGTCGCCGCCGCCGCGGGCGCCGTCACCGCCGCCGAGACCGACCGCACCCGGCACACCATGAT
>NZ_JZWY01000613.1:0-7887 GCF_000966955.1 Streptomyces sp. NRRL S-495 | reverse complement strand
GGTCTGACGGCAGGTGACGGCGCGGGGGCGCGCCCGGGAACTCCCGGGGGCGCCCCCGCGCCGTCGTTCGCCCTGGCCCACGGGCGGCGCGCCCCGGCCCGTAGAGTCGGTCGGCGGCGCCGGTCGCGGATCCCCGCGGACTCCGTGGATCCCATGGACCACACGGGACCACACGGACCTCATGGACTCTGCGGCCTCGGCGTCCGGCGCACAGCGGACCGTGGGCATCCGGCCCACCGTGGACAGGGGCGAGGGCAGACGCATGACACTCTTGACGGCGCTTCGGGGCGGCTCCGGCGACTCCGCCGACGCACTGCGGATCTCCGACGGACCGGGGCTCTCCCGTGAGCAGCTGCTCGCCGCGGCCACGGCCGTCGCCGACCGGGTGGCCGGCGCCCCCGCCCTCGCGGTGCTCGCCCGGTCCACCGCCGAGACGGTGGTCGCGGTCGTCGGCGGCCTGCTCGCCGGGGTCCCGGTCGTCCCGCTGCCGCCCGATTCCGGGCCCAAGGAGCGCGCTCACATCCTGCGCGACTCCGGTGCCGCCCTGCTGGCGCACGCCGCCGGTGACAGCCTGCCGGAGGACGCCGGTGTCGCCGGGCTGCCGGTCGACCTGCGGGAGCGCTCGGCCACCACGTACGCCGAGCCGGACCCGGCGGCGACCGCCTTCGTGCTCTACACCTCCGGCACCACCGGCGCGCCCAAGGGGGCGGTGATCGACCGCTCCGCCGTCGCCGCCGACCTCGACGCGCTCGCCGACGCCTGGCAGTGGACCGCCGAGGACACCCTGGTGCACGGCCTGCCGCTGTTCCATGTGCACGGGCTGGTGCTCGGCGTGCTCGGCGCGCTGCGGACCGGCAGCCGCCTGGTGCACACCGGCCGGCCCACCCCCGCCGGGTACGCGGCCGCGGGCGGCAGCCTCTACTTCGGCGTGCCGACCGTCTGGTCCCGGCTGGCGGCGGATCAGGAAGCGGCCGCCCGGCTCGCCTCCGCCCGGTTGCTGGTCTCCGGCAGCGCTCCGCTGCCCGTCCCGGTGTTCGAACGACTCGCCGCGCTGACCGGGCACGCCCCGATCGAGCGGTACGGCATGACCGAGTCGCTGATCACCGTCTCCACCCGCGCCGACGGGGAGCGCCGTCCGGGCAGCGTGGGCCTGCCGGTGGCCGGGGTGCGCACCCGGCTGGTCGGCGAGGACGGCGGACCCGTGCCGCACGACGGCGAGAGCGTCGGCGAACTCCAGGTGGCCGGGCCCACCCTGTTCCGGGGGTACCTCAACCGGCCGGACGCCGATGCCGAGGCGTGGACCGCCGACGGCTGGTTCCGGACCGGGGACGTCGCGGTGATCGGCGCCGACGGCTTCCACCGGATCGTGGGGCGGGCCTCCGTCGACCTGATCAAGAGCGGCGGGTACCGGATCGGGGCCGGCGAGGTGGAGGCGGCCCTGCGCGACCACCCGGCCGTGGCCGACGCCGCCGTGGTCGGTGCGCCGGACGCGGACCTCGGCCAGGCGATCGTGGCGTACGTCGTGCCGGACGGTCCCGTGACGGGTGAACAGCTGACGGACTTCGTGGCGTCGCGGCTCTCGGTCCACAAGCGGCCGCGGCGGGTGGTGCTGGTGTCCGAACTCCCCAGGAACGCCCTGGGGAAGGTGCTGAAGAAGCAGCTGCTGGCGGACTCCGCACACGGGTGACGGGCGGTCACCCGGCGCCGGGTCGGGTGACGGTCGCTCACCTTCCGTGAGCCTTCCTTTGGCGCACTCCACTGCGCGCTGTGACCGGACGCGTGCCTACCGTGACAAGCGGCGCGGACCGGGTCCCCAGGGACCCACGCACCGCGTCCAGCGATTGGCGACCAGCGTTCGGCGCGACCGAGACGATCGGCGCGTCAGCGCGATCAGTGAAGGAAGACAGCAGCATGACGACCGTCAACACCGGCGCACCGGGTGCCGCCGACGACGCGACCGGGCAGCCCACTGCCACCACCTCCCCCCGGCCGGCGCGCGGCGCCCGCCCTTCGCGGGCCGCGCGGGTCCGCCGGGGGATAGGCATGGTGGCCGTGATCGCGGCCGGTGCCGGCGTGATCGGCCTCGGCACCGGGGTGGGGACGGCGGCGGCCGAGCCGGCGCCGGCCCACGCCGGGTGGGACGGTTCGCGGTACTGGTTCAAGAACAGTCAGGGCCAGTGGCGCTGGACGACGCACTACGACGTCTACCTGGCGCGGACCGGCGGCTCGGCCGCGGGCACCACCCCGGCCGCGGGCGCCTCGGCGACGGCGACGACCGTCCCGTCCGGGGGCATCACCCAGGGGTGGGACGGTTCGCGGTACTGGTTCAAGAACAGCCAGGGCCAGTGGCGCTGGACGACGCACTACGACATCTACCTCGCGCGCACCGGCGGCTCGGACACCTCCTCCGCCTCGGCTTCCTCGACGTCCGCCACGGGGACCGGTTCCTCGGCCGACGCGGCGTCCCCGGCGGCGGACGGTGACGTCGAGGCGGCGGTGCAGTTCGCGCTGGCGCAGCTGGGCAAGCCGTTCAGGACGGCCGGCAACGGTCCGGACGGCTACGACTGCTCGGGCCTCGTCCAGCAGGCCTTCCGGCGCGGCGACATCGAGCTGCCGCGGGTCGCCAACGACCAGTACGCGGCCACCACGCCGGTGACGGCCTCCCAGCTGCGGCGCGGGGACCTGCTGTTCTGGTCGGACGACGGCTCCGCCCGGGGCATCCACCACGTGGCGATCTACCTGGGCAACAACCAGTACGTGGAGGCCGCCCGGCCCGGCACGCTGATCCGGATCTCGGGGATCAGCAGCGGCTACTACCCGACCCACATGGGGCGGCCCTGAGGTCCGCGTCTGTCGGCTCGGACCGGCGCCCGGACCACGGTGGTCCGGGCGCCGGTCCGTGGGCGCTCCGGGAGTGGTCAGGAGGGGCGGGCAGTCGGGTCGATGAGGTCGGCCGGGCGGGGGAGGGCGCCGCGGGCGCCCAGGGCGGTGACCGCGAAGGCGCCGGCCGCGACGGCGGTGGCGGCGGCCTCGGGGAGGGACGCACCCTGGGCCAGCCGGGCGGCGAGGGCGCCGCAGAACACGTCGCCGGCGCCGGTGGTGTCGACGACGGCCACCTCGGGGGCGGGGACGCGGTGGAGCGCGCCGCCCGCCGCGACCAGGGCGCCCGCCGCGCCGAGGGTGACCACCGCCCCGTCGCCGAGCGCCGCCAGCGCGGTGGCCGTCGTGGCGGTGGCGTCCCCGGTGCCGTCGGTGCCGTCGGTGCGGTCGGTGTGGTCGGTGGCTTCGGCGCCCGGGGCCGGTCGGCCGGTGAGCTGGGCGGCCTCGACGGCGTTGGCGACCAGGAGCGGGCGGCGCAGACCCGGGCCGGACCAGTCCGGGAGGACGCCCGCGGGCGCCGCGTTGTGGATCCAGCGCGGCCCGGCGGGCAACGCGGAGGCCGTCGCGCGGATGCACTCCTCGGGCACCTCACCACTGGTCAGGACGGTGTCGGCGGAGGTCAGGGCGAGGTCGGCGAGGACCTGGGCGACCTCGGCGCCGGTGAGCCGGGCATTGGCGCCGGGGACGACCACGATGCTGTTCTCCCCGGCCGGGTCGACCAGGACGACGGCCAGCCCGGTGGGCGCGTCCGGGTCGGTGTGCACGGCGTCGGTCGCCACTCCGGCCGCCCGGAGGTCGGCCAGTGCGGCCCGGCCCTCGGCGTCGGCACCGACCCGGGCCACCAGGCAGGTCGGCGCGCCCATGGCGGCCGCCGCCACGGCCTGGTTGGCGCCCTTGCCGCCGAAGCCCTGGGCGGAGCCGGCCGCGAGGACGGTCTCCCCGGGGGCGGGGAGCACGGGGCAGCGCAGGATGCGGTCGATGTTGACGGAGCCGACGGCCACGACGCGGCCGGGCGTGCTGGGTGCGGTCATCGTTCCTCTCTATGCGTTCGGCCGCCGATGGGCAAGCACGGGCCCGGCCCGGCGGCGCCCGCCGTACGGTGGGGTGTACGGACGGTGGGGTGTACGGACGGTGGGGCATACGGACGGTGGGGCGTACGAGGTGCGGAGGGGGCGCGCGCGATGGTGCCGGACTCCGGTGTCCGAGGGTGCGCGCTCCGGCGCGGCGGGGGTTGTACCGGTCCTGTGGTAGGCCCTCTGACCTGGGCACATGCCGCTGTCAAACGGAACCGGGAACCGCCATGAGCCGGGCCGGCGTGGAGGTATGGGGAACGGCGCGGCGCGGGTACCACCTCGGGTGGCGCTGGTTCGGCTGACGGGGGCGCCGCCCGGTGCGAACGGCACCGGGAGAGGTCGAGAAACAGGGGACGTTAGTGATCGTCTGGGTCAATGGCACGTTCGGGGCGGGCAAGACGAGCGCCTGTCGCGAGTTGGTGGAGCTGCTGCCCGGCAGCATGCTGTTCGATCCCGAGCTGGTCGGCTTCGGGCTGCGGGCGATGCTGCCGGCCGACCGGATGGCGGCGGTGTCGGACTTCCAGGACCTGCCGGCCTGGCGGCGGCTCGTCCCCGAGACGGCGGCGGCGCTGCTCGGCGAGGTACCCGGGCCGCTGGTGGTCCCGATGACGCTGCTGCGGGAGGACTACCGGGACGAGATCTTCGGTTCACTGGCCTCCAACGGCATCGCGGTGCACCACCTCGTCCTGGACCCTGAAGAAACGATCCTGCGTGCGCGCATTGCCCAGCGCGAGGAGGTGCCCGAGGACCCCGAGCGCAGCGAACGGATCCGGCAGTGGTGCCTGGAGCACGTGCCCCGCTACCTCGCCGCCCGCCGCTGGCTGCGCCGGGACGCCAGGCTCGTCGACACTTCCGGACTCACCCCGCGCGAGACCGCCGCCAGACTCGCCCAGCTGGTCGGCGACGGGTCGGCCCGCTGCCCGATCGTGCAGAGCCCCGACCCCACCGGGGACACCGTGGCCGCCGCCGTCCTGTTCTTCGACGAGCAGGACCGGGTGCTGCTCGTCGACCCGGTCTACAAGCCGGACTGGGAGTTCCCCGGCGGGGTGGTCGAACGCGGCGAGGCGCCGACCGACGCCGCGCTGCGGGAGACCGCCGAGGAACTCGGCCTCCGGCTGGACCCGGCCTCGCTGCGACTGCTCGCCGTCGACTGGGAGCCGCGCACCGGCCCGCGCCGGGGCGGGCTGCGCCTGGTCTACGACGGCGGCCTGCTGGACGCCACCGCCCGGCAGGGGCTGCTGCTCCAGCAGGACGAGCTGCGGAGCTGGCGCTTCGTCAGCCTGGAGGAGGCCTCCGGGCTGCTGCCGCCCGGGCGGTACCGGCGGCTCGCCGCGGCGCTGGACGCCCGCCGCTGCGGGGAGCTGCGCTACCTGGAGGCCGGGCGGCGGGCGGGGGTGGGGCTGGCGTCGACGGCGGACGCGGCCTGAGCGGAGCGGCGGGTCGGGTGCGGGCCCGGCCCGGGTCGGGTCCCGGTCGGGACCGGGGCCCGGTCCCCGGCGGCCGGGTCGGTGGAGCGGTCGGTCCGGCGTCCTCGGCCGGGCCGGCCGCTCCGGCGTTCCGCCGGTGGTGCCCGGTTGGCTGCGGTGGGCTGCGGTGGGTGGGCCGAGCCGTGCGGGGCGGGTGCGGCGGCCGTGGCCGGGGGCGGCAGGATGGGGCCATGCCGTTCACCCTGAGTCACCCGGCCGCCGTCCTGCCCCTGCTGCGCGTGGCGGGGGAGCGCGGGCCGCTGGTCGCGTCCGCGCTGGTCGCCGGCTCGATGGCGCCGGATGTGCCGTTCTTCGCCGAGTCGCTGCTGCCCGGGGTCTACCGGTACGGCGGGGTGACCCACCGTTGGTGGGGGGTGCCGACGGTGGACGTGGCGCTCGCGGCCGGGCTGGTGGCGGGCTGGCACGGGCTGGTGCGCGGGCCGCTGGTCGCGCTGCTGCCGCCGCCGTGGTCCGGCGCGGCCGAGGCGCTGACGGTCCGCCGGGCCGGTCGGGGGCGGCCGACCCGGGCGGACCTCGCCTGGTTCGCGGCCTCGGCGGCGGTCGGCGCGGCGAGCCACGTCGGCTGGGACGCCTTCACCCACCACGACCGGGCCGGGGTCCGGCTGTTCCCGGTGCTGGGGCGGCCGGTCGCGGGCGGGCCGCCGCTGTGCGAGGTGCTGCAGTACGGCACCTCGGCGCCCGCGCTGGCCGCCGTGGCGGGGTACGCGGTGCGGGCGGCCCGGTCGGTGGAGCCGGTCCGGTCGGCCGTCGAACTGTCCGGCCGGGCCCGACGGGCGGGCGCGGCGGTGCTGGGCGCGGCCACCGCGGCGGGGGTGGTGCACCGGCTCGTTCCGCTGCGGCGCGGGCTGGTGGGGGAGCTGTGCTTCGGGGCGGGGGCCGGGCTCGCGGTCGGCGCGGTGGGGTGGGCGCTGGCCCGGGCCGCGGTGACGGGGGTCCGGGGTGGTGCGGACCGGACGGCCGGTGCGGCCGGGGTACGGACGGCGCGGGGGTAGCGGCCGACGGCGCACAGGTGGAACGGGGTGGTGCAGGGAGTGTGGGCGGGGCGCGGCGGCCCCGGGACGCGCGGGCGTGCGGCAGCGCGGAGCAGGCGTGCGGGGAGGACCTGGCCGACGTGATGCGGGCCTGTCGGACGTGACGCGGGCCGCGCCGTCCTGGTGGACGGCGCGGCCCGCGAAGCCGGGACCGGAGGGGTCAGACCGAACGCAGCTCGGCGTAGCGGCGCAGGAAGAGCGCCTCGGTGAGGGCCATCCGCTCCAGCTCCAGCGGGTCGACGCTCTCGTTGACCGCGTGGATCTGGGTGGTCGGCTCCTCGACGCCGATCAGCACGATCTCGGCCTCCGGGTAGAGCGTGCGCAGCGTGTTGCAGAGCGGGATCGAGCCGCCCTCGCCGGAGGCGACCATCGGGGTGCCGAAGGCCTCGGCCATCGCCTCGCCCATCGCCTCGTAGGCCGGACCGGAGGTGTCGGCGAGGAACGGGGAGCCGTTGCCCTGGCGCTCGACGGTGACCTGCGCTCCGAACGGCACCTGGGCCTCCAGGTGGGCGACCAGCGCCTCCTGGGCGGCGTCGGTGTCGGTGCCCGGCGGGACGCGCAGGCTGACCGAGGCCTTGGCGAAGGACTGCACGGAGGAGGTGGCGCCGACCACCGGCGGGGCGTCGATGCCGAGGACGGTGACCGAGGGGCGGGCCCACAGCCGGTCGGCGACGGTGCCGGTGCCGGTGAGCGCGACCCCGTCCAGCACCTTGGCGTCGGCGCGGAACTGCTCGTCCGGGTACTGCACGCCGGTCCAGGTCTGATCGGTGGTCAGGCCGGCCACGGCGACGTCGCCGTGCTCGTCGTGCAGCGAGGCGAGCACCTTGACCAGGGCCTGGAGGGCGTCCGGCGCGGCGCCGCCGAACGCGCCGGAGTGCAGGTTGCCCGCGAGGGTGCGGACCGACACGTCGACCACGGTCATGCCGCGCAGCGAGGCGGTGACGGTGGGCAGGCCGGCGGCGAAGTTGCCGGTGTCGCCGATCACGATGGCGTCGGCGGTGAGCAGCTCGGGGTGGGCCTCGGCGTACTGCTCCAGGCCGCCGGTGCCCTGCTCCTCCGAGCCCTCGACGATGATCTTCAGCCCGACCGGGTAGCCGCCGTCCGCCTGGCGCAGCGCCCGAAGGGCCGTCAGGTGCATCAGGACGTTGCCCTTGCAGTCGGCGGCGCCGCGCCCGTACCAGCGGCCGTCGCGCTCGGTCAGCTCGAAGGCGGGGCTCAGCCACTCGTCCTCGGCCAGCGGGGGCTGGACGTCGTAGTGCGAGTAGAGCAGGACGGTCGGGGCGCCGGCCGGGCCGGGCAGCTCGGCGTAGACGGACTGGGTGCCGTCGGGGGTGTCGAGCAGTCGGACACCGGTCAGACCTTCGGCGGCGAAGGCGTCGGCGACCCAGCGGGCGGCCTTCTCGCACTCCTCGACCG
>NZ_JZWY01000612.1:0-902 GCF_000966955.1 Streptomyces sp. NRRL S-495 | reverse complement strand
ACTCCTCGACCGGGAACTGGCGCGGATCGGCGACCGAGCGGAAGGCGACCAGTTCGGCCAGGTCGGTGCGGGCGCGGTCCATCAGGGACCGGACGGCGTCGGCCAGGGGCTGCTGCGGCATCGGGTGTGCTCCGGGTAGGGGTGGTCCGTCCGGGGGGTGCTTCGGGCGAACGGCGTTGACGGGGGGTAACGCCGATCATAGGCGGACACGAACGGACGGCCCCGGGGGGAGCGGTGCCCGGCACCGTCCGCGCGGCCGGGGCGGGCCGGTACTGCCACGATTCGTTCGCGCGTTCGGTGCGGTGCGGCCGACGTCAGTGGGGACGGCCGCATAGGATTGTTGCCCGTGACTGACTCCGGAAGCCCCGATTCTCGTAGCCCGCTCGACGCCGAGGCCGCCGGGCCGGACCGGCCGGACCCGTTGGACGGCGTCTGGGACGTCGTCGTGGTCGGTGCCGGACCGGCCGGCTCCTCCGCCGCGCACGCCGCCGCCGCCCAGGGCCGGCGCGTGCTGCTGCTCGACAAGGCCGAACACCCCCGGTACAAGACCTGCGGCGGCGGCATCATCGGCCCGTCCCGGGACAGCCTGCCGCCGGACTTCAAGCTGCCGCTCCAGGACCGGGTGCACGCCGTCACCTTCGCCTACGGCGGCCGGTTCACCCGGACCCGGCGTTCCAAGCAGATGCTGTTCGGCCTGGTCAACCGGGACGAGTTCGACCTGCGCCTGGTGCAGGCCGCCAAGCAGGCCGGCGCGGTGCTGGTCACCGGAGTGACCGTCACCGGGGTCGAGCAGCGCGGCGGCGAGCACCGGACCGCGCTGGTGACGGCCGCCGACGGGCGCAGCTTCGAGGCCCGCGCGGTGGTCGGCGCGGACGGCAGCGCGAGCCGGATCGGCCGGCACG
>NZ_JZWY01000611.1:0-18655 GCF_000966955.1 Streptomyces sp. NRRL S-495 | reverse complement strand
GGCACGTGGGTGTCTCCTTCGACCAGATCGACCTCGGCCTGGAGGCGGAGATCCCCGTCCCGGCCGAGGTGGCCGCGGCCTGGGCCGGTCGGATCCACCTCGACTGGGGGCCGCTGCCCGGCAGTTACGGCTGGGTGTTCCCGAAGACCGAGTCCAGCAGCCTGACCGTCGGCGTGATCTCGGCGCGCGGGGACGGCGAGCGGACCAAGCAGTACCTGGCCGACTACATCCAGCAGCTGGGCCTCGCGGGGTTCCGGCCGAGCGTGGAGTCCGGGCACCTGACCCGCTGCCGGGCCGAGGACTCGCCGCTGTCGCGCGGCCGGGTGCTGGTGGCCGGGGACGCGGCCGGACTGCTGGAGCCGTGGACCCGGGAGGGCATCTCGTACGCGCTGCGCTCGGGCCGGCTGGCCGGGGAGTGGGCGGTCAAGGTGGCCGAGGCGGGCACGGCGGCGGAGGTGCGGCGGGAGGCGCTGAACTACGCCTTCGCGATCAAGGCCGGTCTCGGGGTGGAGATGCGGGCCGGCAAGCAGATGCTGACCGCCTTCGAGCGCCGGCCGTACCTGTTCCACGCGGCGGTCTGCCTGGTCGACCCGGCCTGGCGGGCGTTCGCCCGCACCACCCAGGGGCACACCACCTTCGCCCAGGTGATCCGCCAGTACCGCTCGGCCCGCCGCCTCGCGGCCCTGGCCTCGCGCTGAGGTGACGCCGGGTTCGGCGGGTGGGTACCCGCCGAACCCGGCGTGCGCGGACTCGGCGTGCTCGAGTCCGGTGTGCGCGGACTCGACGTGCTGTCCGAGCCCGTTGACGTGCTACTTGAGGCCGTTGTCGATCGCCGTGATCAGGGTGCCGCCGGGGGTGTCGCCGGTCATTTCCCAGATCATCGCGCCGAGCAGGCCCTTCGATTTCAGGTAGGCCGTCTTCTTGCCGATCGACCAGGCGTCGTCGAAGGTCCACCACTGGCCGCCGGCGCCGGTGTAGCCGTAGGTCGCGACCGACTGTTCGTCGTGGTACACGGCGAGGTTGGGGAAGGTGGTGATCAGGTTGTTGTACCCGCGGGTGCCGGCCTCCTCGGCGAACTGGCCGGGGGCGGCGCCGGTCGCGCTCTGCCACTCGCCCTTGACGCCGCCGTCGGCGACGCCCTGCCAGCCCCGGCCGTAGAACGCCAGGCCGATGGTGAGCTTGCGCGGGGTGACCCCGGCGTCGAGGTAGGGCTTGACCGCCGCGTCGACGCTGAAGTGGTTGGCGTACGGGTCCTGGGCGTCCTGGTAGAGGTTGCCCTGGTGGCCGGTGCGGTTGGGCTCCCAGGAGTTGTCGCTGCCCGCGCCGTGGAAGTCGTAGCCCTGGACGTTGGCGATGTCGAGGTAGTTGAAGATCTTCGAGAGGTCCCAGCCCTGGTCGATCTTCACCGGGTCGGCCGGGGTGAAGGCGGTCAGCAGCTTGTGCGAGCCGCCCAGGGCGTCCAGCTGCTTGCGGAACTCGGCCAGCAGCAGGGTCAGGTTGGCCTTGTCGTTGGCGCTGTAGTGGTTGCCGGCGTGGCCGTCGGGCGAGCCGGGCCACTCCCAGTCGAGGTCGATGCCGTCGAAGATGCCGGCCGCGACGCCGTCGCCGCCCGCGCCGTTGTAGACCGGCAGGTTGCCCTTGATCCACACATCGAGGCAGGACTTGACGAGCTTCTGCCGGGACGCGTCGGTGGCCGCCGCGTCGGAGAAGTACTTGGAGTACGTCCAGCCGCCCAGCGAGACGACGACCTTCAGGTTCGGGTACTTCGCCTTGAGCTTCTTCAACTGGTTGAAGTTGCCGCGCAGTTTGCCCCAGCCGTCGTCCGCCACGCCGTCGACCGACTGGGCGGCGCTCATCGGGCGGGCGTAGTCGGCGTCGGCGTCGCCCGCGCCGGTGCCCTGGTCCGGGTCCTGCGGGTTGGCGGTGGTGCCCTTGGTGACGCCCGCCAGGCAGGTCAGGTTGACCGGGTCGATGTTCTCGAAGGCGTAGTTGATGACGTCGAGCTTGGCCGCGCTGCCCGAGGTGTCGAGGTTCTTGACGAAGTACTGGCGGCCGTAGATGCCCCACTGGGTGAAGTAGCCGACCCGGGCGTACTTGCCGGCGCCGACCAGGTCGGAGGTGGTGACCTTCAGCGGCGCCGAGGCGGGCGAGGCGTTGTCCGCGCCGTCCCTGGCCTTGACGGTGAAGGTGTAGGCGGTGGACGGGGAGAGGCTGCCGACGGTGGCGGTCAGGGTGGAGCCGGTGACCGTGCGGACCACGGCGCCGTCCTGGTAGACGTCGTACGCGGCGACCTTCAGATTGTCGGTGGCGGCGTTCCAGGCGAGCGTCACCTCGCTCGAACCCACCGCGGTGGTGCGGAGGTTGGTGGGCGCGGTGGGCGGCGTCGGGTCGGTCGCCGGGTCGAAGGTGGAGGCCGTGACCGACGCGCTCAGCGGGCCGGTGTTGCCGCGGGTGTCCTTGGCGCGGACGGTCAGGGTGTAACTGGTCGCCGGGGTCAGCCCGGTGACCACCACGTCGGTGGTGGCGGTGGTGGCGACCACGGTGCTGCCGTTCAGCACCTCGTAGGAGGCGACCGGGAAGTCGCCGCCGGTCGCGGCGGGCCACTTCAGCGCGAGCGTGTGGGCCGTCGCGTCGGTCACCGCGGGGGCGCCCGGGGCGGACGGCAGGACGTCCGAACTGCCGTCGCACTTGTCGCCGTTGATCCGGCAGCCGGTCGGCGTGCCGACCGGGCCGTTGGCGACGAACCAGAAGCTGTACGGCTCGGTGGTCTTCCCCGCGGGGACGTTGGCGTTGTAGAACGCGGCGACGGCGGTGACGTGGCGGCCGTTGACCGTAGCGGTCCCGTTGTAGCTGTTCTGGACGGTGACGCCGGCCGGGAGGTCGAACTCCAGGGTCCAGCCGTTGACGGCGGCGGCGTTGTCGTTGCGGACGATGTAAGTTCCCTTCCACCAGGAGCCGTTGTTCTCGGTGGTGAAGGCGGCGGTGAGCTTGCCGGCCGCGTTGGCGGGGGTCGCCAGGGCGGTGATCGCGGCGATCGGGAGGAGCAGGACGGAGAGCAGCGCCAGCAGTCTGCGGCGGGTGCGGCGCGCCTGGTCTCGGCGCGCGCGGGATCGGACGGACATGGTTCTCCCTGTGACTGTGGGGTTGGACAGGGTGGCGCAGAACCGTGCGGGTGGAGCCCGGTGGTGCCAGGTGGTGCTGGGTGGTGCCCGGTCGGGTGGTGGGGTCGGTGCGTGGTCGACCGGTGCCCGCGTCGTGGGGGACGCAGCATGGGGGCACTGTAGGAGGACTGGACCAATGCGTCAACAGGTCTGTACCACTGGCAAGTTGAGAGCGCTGGTCGCGGCCCGCGCGGCGAGGGGCGGGGCGCGGCCCGGTCCTCAGCCGCGGCGCGGGTGGCCGGACAGCTCGTCGCCGAGCGGGCTGCGGCTGTACAGCACCGAACGGCCGTGCCGCGCCCGGTTCACCAGCCCGGTCCGGTGCAGCACCGCCAGATGCTGGCTGACCGCGGCCGGTGTCACCCTCAGCCGGTAGGCGAGGTCGGTGGTGCTGGCCGGCTCGGCCAGCAGTGCGAGCAGCCGGGTCTTCGGTGCGCCGAGCAGCTGCTCCAGTGCGCGCGGGGTCACCGGCGCCGCCGGAGCGGACATCCCCGCCTGCCCCCGGGCCGGGTAACTGATCTGCGGCGCCCGGTCGTTGCTGATCATCGTGATCGCGCCCCGGGCGAAGAAGGTCGGTACCAGGACCAGCCCGCGCCCGTCCACGGTGATCTCCCCGTCCCACTCCTTCCACCGGCGGTCGACCGACAGCAGCCCGTCCGTCCAGCGCAGCCGGTGGTCCAGGTCGGCGAACAGCGCGGCCGCGCCCTGCTGCGCCAGCACCCGGGAGCGGTAGACCAGGTCCGCCTCCAGCACCGCCCTGGCCTGCGGCCACCAGCCCGGTGCCAGGCAGCACTCCCAGTACTCCTCCAGGGCGTCGGCGATCCGCGCCAGCAGCCGGGCCGGGTCGGCCAGGCCCGCCGCGAGCAGCGGGGGCAGCGACTGGTGGTGGGGCAGGAAGGTCTGCTCCAGCTCGGGCCGCAGCCGCTCGGGCGGCAGTGCCCGGACGGCGGCCAGCTCGGTGCGGAAGTCCGGCCACGGGGTGGCCGGGCGGGGCGTCAGGAAGTCCGGGATCCAGCGGTGCACGGAGACCAGCGAGAGCAGCAGTGCGGAGTCCAGTCGTTCGAAGGCGGGGCGCAGTCGCTCGAAGGCGGCGGACTGGAGCGGGAAGTACCCGGGGTGGGTCCACATCCGTAGGCTGAGCGCGGCCTCCTGGACGGGGGAGCAGGCGAACCAGGTGGTGGCGAGGTCGGCCAGGCCGAGCTTGAACCGGTGCACGCGCCCCCTGGCCCCTCTCCCCGTCCGGCTGCGCCGCCGCCCGCCCGTGCCGCCGGTGCGCTGCTGGTTTTAGCCCGAGCCTAAATGATTACTGTCGAGTGGCGGTGCCGGGGTGTGATCGTGGGCATGACCACCCCACTGGCGGCGACCGCCGCGCCGAGTCCCGACCTGCCGACGTCCGGGGCGTCGCGCCTGCTGCACCCCGACCCGACGGTGCGCCGGCTCGCCCGGATCACCCTGCTCAACACGGTCGGCAGCGGCCTCTCGCTCTCCGTCGGCGTGCTGTTCTTCACCCGCTTCCTCGGCCTGAGCGCCGGTCGGCTCGGTTTCGCGCTCACCGCCGCCGGGCTCTGCGGGGTGCTCGCCAGCGTCCCCGCCGGGCGTGCCGCCGACCGCTGGGGCGCCAGGCCGGTGCTGGTCGTGCTGGTCACCCTCACCGGCCTCGGCACCGCCGGGTACACGCTGGTGGACGGCTACCCGGCGTTCGTGGCGCTCGCCTGCCTGGTCTCCGCCGCCGACCGGGGCGGGGCCGCCGTCCGCAACGCCCTGTACGCGGAGGTGCTGCCCGCCGACAAGCGGGTGGCGGGCCGGGCCTACCTGCGGGTGGTGACCAACGTCGGGATATGCCTCGGCACCGGGGTCGGCGCGATCGCGCTCCAGGTGGACTCGCGGGCCGGCTATCTGACGGCGATCCTGGCGGACGCCGCCTCGTACCTGGCCGTCGCGGTGCTGTTCCAGCGGCTGCGGGTGCCCGGGTGGTCGGGTGCCGCTGCTGGTGCTGGTGCTGGTGCTGGTGCTGGCGCGGGTGCTGGTGCGGGTGCGGGTAAGGCGGACAAGGCTGTCGAGGCGGGCGCGGCCGGGGGAGGGCGGCGCAACCCGGCGCTGCGGGACGGGCCGTTCCTGGTGGTGACCGCGCTCAGCTCGGTGCTCGCCCTGCAGTTCGCGATGCTGGAGGTCGGGGTGCCGCTGTGGATCGTCCAGCAGACCGACGCACCTCGGATCACCGTGGCCGGCACCCTGATCGTCAACACCGTGCTGGTGATCGCGTTCCAGGTCCGCGCCACCCGGGGCACCGAACACCCGGCCGCCGCGGCCCGGGCCTGCGGGCGCTCGGGGCTGATCCTGGCCGCCTCCTGCCTGGTCATCGGCCTCGCCCACGGCACGCCCGCCGCGTTGGCCGCGGTGGTGGTCCTGGTCGGCGTGGCACTCCAGGCGGTCGGCGAGGTGCTGGGCCAGGCCGGTACCTGGGCGCTCAGCTACGACCTGGCCGGCGAGCGCGGGCACGGCGCCTACCAGGGCGTCTTCAACGCGGGCACGTCCGCCGCGTTGATGATCGGCCCGGCCGTCGTCTCGACCGCCGTCATCGGCCACGGCCTGGCGGGCTGGGCCGCCCTCGGCGCGCTGCTCGCCGGCGCCGGCCTGGCGATGGGCCCCGCCGTCCGGTGGGCCCGGCGGCGGGGCGCGGTTCCGGCCTGACGCGGCGCGGCCGGTGGCCCGCCGGCTACTCCGGAACCACCGCGAAGGCCTCGATCTCGATCAGCACCTCCGGCAGGAACAGCGCCGCCACCTGCATCGCCGAGCTGGCCGGCGGCGGCAGCTCACCGAGGGCCTCGTTCCGCGCCTTGCGGACGGCGTCCAGGTGCCCGATGTCGGTGAGGAAGTACGTCAGCTTGACGACGTGCGAGAAGTCCGCACCCGCCGCCGCCAGGCAGCGCCGCAGGTTCTCGAAGATCTGCCGCGCCTGCGCCTCGGGGTCGCCCGCCCCGACCAGCCGCCGCTGCTCGTCGAAGGCGACCTGCCCCGACACCGCCACCAGCCGCCCCGTGGCCGACACCACCTGGGTGTAGCCGGTACCGGGGGCTACCCCGGGCGGCTCGGTGATGTGGGTGAGGCCGCTGCCGTTGCGCTGTGATTCCGTGGTCATGCGCCCATCGTGGCCGACAGTTGATCATCGCACCACGGCTTTCACGGAGGGTATCCTCTACACGCACCCGGCGTGACGAGAGCGACCGTCAGGGAAGGAGACCACTTCATGAGCACAGCACCCCGACTCCCCGGCGACTACAGCACGGTGACGGATCCCGAACGGGCACTGAAGTACGCGATCCAGCATGTCGCGGGCGACCGCGCCGAGATCATCGAGGGAGTCATCACACCTATGTCGCCGACCTGGGCGCACGAGAGCGCCGCCGAGGTCGTCCGCCGGCAACTGATGCCGAGCCTGGACGCGTTGGGCCTGGTCTCCGGGGCCGGCAATCTCGATCTGCCGGGCTCGGAAAACTGGTTCATCCCCGATCTCGCGGTGGTCCCGGCGGATCTGGCGGCCAAGACGGAGGGCGCGCTCCTTCCCGATCAGACGCTGCTCGTGGTGGAGGTCACCTCGCCCTCGAACGGGGAGACCGACCGGACGGTCAAACGCCGCCGCTACGGCCAGTACGGGGCACCGCTGTACCTTCTGGTCGACCGGCAGCACCGTGCCTGCACGCTCTTCAGCGGGCCGACCCGGCTCGGCTACGCGGTCGAGGATGGGCCGCACCCCTTCGGGACGCCGGTCCGGCTGCCGGAGCCGTTCGACCTCGACTTGGACACTTCCAGGCTCTGAGTGGTGACGGCGGTGGCCGGCGGGCGGCGGGAAGCCTGGTCGAGCGGAGGGTGGGCATGTCAGAGTCGTCCGGGCGCCGCCGCCCACCCGTGGCCGCGGACCCGTTCCGACCCACCCTCAGCCGGAAAGCAGGACCGTACCGATGACCAGTGAAGCGCCCTTCGTCCGTGTCGCCACCGAGGACGCCGTCACCACGCTGACCCTCGACTCGCCGCACAACCGCAATGCGCTCTCCCGCCGGCTGATGGCCGAGCTGACCGCCGGGCTGGCCGGGGCGGCCGCGGATCCGGAGGTGCGTGCGGTGGTGCTGACGCACGTGGGCAAGGTGTTCTGCGCCGGGGCGGACCTCTCCGAGGCGACCGGGGCGGACCCGACGGTCGGGCCGCGCGGGCTGGTCGACCTCCAGCGGGCGATCGTGGACTGCGCCAAGCCGGTGATCGCCGTCATCGACGGGCACGTCCGGGCCGGCGGGCTGGGGCTGGTGGGCGCGGCCGATCTGGCGATCGCCGGACCGGCTGCCACCTTCGCGTTCACCGAGGTCAGGCTCGGCCTCGCGCCGGCCGTGATCTCGCTGCCGCTGCGCCCCAAGCTGGACCCGCGCGCGGCCTCCCGCTACTACCTGACCGGCGAGGTGTTCGACGCGGCCGAGGCCGCCCGGATCGGTCTGGTCACCCGGGCGGCCGACACGACGGAGGCGGCCGAGGTCGCGCTCAAGGAACTGCTGGACGCCCTGCGGCTGGGTTCGCCGCAGGGCCTCGCGCAGTCCAAGCGGCTCGCCAACGCCGAGGTGGTGCGCTCCTTCGAGCGGGACGCCGACGAACTGGTCGAGCTGTCGGCACGGCTGTTCGGCTCGGAGGAGGCCCAGGAGGGCATGCGGTCGTTCCTGGAGAAGCGGCCCGCCCGCTGGGTGCGGTAGGGCGCCCGCCGCCTCGGCTCAGCTGATGGTGGCGGTCTCGCGCCAGAGGTCGAGGAGCGCCTCGTCGCCGGAGTGCTCCACCCGCCCGGTCCCGGCGGGCAGCCGGTTCCAGAGCAGCAGGTAGAGGTCCCGGGCCGGGCCGGTGAGGGTCAGGTCGGCCGGGGCCTCGGTGAGCTCGACGGACAGCGGTTCCTCGCTGACCGTCAGCAGCCAGCGGCCGGGCCCGTCGGTCGTGCTGATCAGGACGGTGCGCGGCCGCTCGCTGCGGAGCCGGGAGCGGTCGCGGGACAGGAAGCCGCGCAGCAGTTCGTCGATGCCGTCGAGCGCGAGCTCGGGTGCGGTCGCCGGTCCCTCGGCGCCGGCGGCCGCGTCGGCGTCGATCCGGTGCACGGCCGTCTCGTGTGCCTGTCGGCGGGCCCAGAACGCGAGCGGGCTCGGGGCCGTCGGCAGGAAGGTCCAGCAGGCCAGGTCGGCCGGGGCGGCGAGGAGCGTGTCGACCAGCGTGCCGTGGCCCGCGCGGAACCAGTCGAGCAGGACGGCGTCGTCCGGCGCCTCCGCCCAGATCGCCTGCTGGCTCGCCTCGTCCATCGGCGTCGGCCGGCCGTCCCGGACGTGGGTGGTGGCCCAGCGGTGCACATGGCCGGTGTGGAGGACGAGGTCCCGCAGTCGCCACTCCGGGCAGGTCGGGACGGGGGCGTCGAGGTCGGTGCGGGCGGCGGCGTCCGCGAGCAGGCCGCCTTCGCGGCGCAGCGCGTCGAGGTGTGCGGTGATCTCCATGATCGGGAGTCTGGCAGCATCGGCGGTATTCGGACATGCGTTCCCATGAATGGCCAACGGAAATGTTGCGGGGCACGGTGTGGGGGTGGCGTGGCTTCGGGGCGGCGACGGGCCGTGTGACCTTGGCCGCCTCGGCGCCGGGCGGACCGTACGGACCGGTAACGTGAGCGCATGTCGATCACGCGTTCCCTGTTCAGCGCCGCCCGGGCCGGCGGCCGGCGCGCTTCGGGGCGGCTCGTCCACCGGGGCTGGCAGTGGGTGCAGCGGGCCGGCGCGGTCTCCAGCGAGAACCCCGGGCCGTACCGCTTCGGCGAGCTCGGCGCGGGGACGAAGCTGAGCTTCCCGCTCGGCGCGGTCTTCAACGAGCAGTGGATCACCATCGGCCCGTTCTCGATCATCGGCGAACGGGTGACCATCAGCGCGGGCTTCCTCCCCGGCCTGGACCTCGGGCCCGAGCCGATCGTGCGGATCGGCGGCGGCTGCGTGATCGGCCGCGACAGCCACATCGTCGGCCACCAGTCGATCGTGCTGGGCGACGACGTGTGGACCGGTCCCGGCGTCTACATATCCGACCAGGCGCACGAGTACCGGTCGACGGACCTGCCGATCGGCAAGCAGTGGCCGCGCAACGAGCCGGTGGAGATCGGCTCCGGCAGCTGGATCGGCACCGGAGCGGTGATCCTCCCGGGTGCCCGGCTGGGCCGCAATGTGGTCGTCGCGGCCGGTTCCGTGGTGCGCGGCGAGGTGCCGGACCACACGGTGGTGGCGGGCGCGCCGGCCAGGGCGGTCCGCCGCTGGACGCAGGAGGAGGGCTGGCAGCCGCCGTTCCGCAACGAGCCGCCGCGGCCGCTGCCGGACGACCTGACCGCCGCGCAGCTGCGGGCGCTGGCGGGCTGGGACCTGCGGCTGCCGGGCGAGTCCGAGGTCTGACGCCGGGCAGCCGGGCGGCTGCTCTGTCGGGCGGCCGGGCAGCCGGGATCCAGCACCCAGGAGGCGGGCCCTAATTCGGTTGCCGCCGTTCCGCGGGGTCGGATAGGAAGCTCACATGCTTCGAGGCGAGAAGATCGGGCTGCGGGCCCGGCACGAGGACGACATCCCGGTCCTGCTGACCGAACTCCACGACGACGTGGCCAACTCCTCGCGGGCCGAGAGCGCACCGTGGCGGCCGATCCCGCCCGGCTCGAAGGAGTCCCGGGTCTCACTGGACCGCACGGACGACGCGATTGTGTCGTTCTCCGTGGTGGACCTCGACGACGGTGCGCTCCTCGGCAGCGCGAGCCTGTGGGGCATCGACAACCACAACCGCTCCGCGCACCTCGGCCTCGGACTGCGCCCCTCCGCCCGGGGCCGGGGTCACGGCACCGAGGTGGTCGCGGTGCTGTGCCACTACGGCTTCGTCGTGCGCGGCCTGCGGCGGCTGCAGGTCGAAACCCTTGAGGACAACGCCGCGATGCTGCGCGCCGCCGAGGGCAACGGCTTCGTCCGGGAGGGCGTGCTGCGCTCCTCCGCCTGGGTGATGGGCGAGTTCCTGGACGAGGTGCTGCTCGGCCTGCTGGTCCAGGACTGGAAGGCCCGGGGCTAAGGGGCGGTCCGGGTGCCCAGGGCGTGTCCTGCGGCGGCGCGTTCGGCGTCGCGGGCGGCGAGGGCGGCCGTGATCCGGGGCAGGTCGGCGGGCCGGGTGGGGTCCAGGCCGGTGCGGACGGCGATCCGCCGGAGCCGGTAGTCCACGGTGTTGGGGTGCAGGTGGAGCACCTGGGCGGTGTGGCGTCTGCTGAGGCCCCCGGCGAGGTGCACCCGCAGGGTGGTGAGCAGTTCGCCCGCGTCGTCCAGCGGGGCGAGCAGTGCCGCGAGCCGCGACCGGGCCCGGCTGGGCCGGCTGAGCTGGTACTCGACCAGTAGGTCGTCCAGCCGGTGCAGCCCGGGCGCCCGTCCGACCGCCAGGGCCACCTCGAGGACTTCCGCCGCGAGCGCGGCGGCCGCCGGGACCTCGGCGGGCACCGAGGCCGACCCGCCCGCCCGGACGGTGACGCCGGCCGCGCGCGCGACGCGCCGCAGGGTCTCGGCCAGTCGCTCCCAGACCTGCTCGGGCACGGCCTCCGGGTCGTGCTCCAGCGGAACCAGCACCACACCGCCGCCGGCGGTGAGTGCGGACAGCGCCGACTGCCGGGTGGCGTGGTCGAGTTCGGTGCGCAGCCAGCGCAGCTTGCGGTGCCCCGCCACCATCCGGTCGACGTCCGGGGAGCGCTCGTCGGGGTGCTCGGCGACGGCGAGGCGCAGCACCGCGTACGCGGGCGGCAGGCCGATCCCGGCCCGGGCGGCCGCCGACTCGGCCTCGGCCCGCGCGCCGTCCAGCAGTGCGGTGACCAGGGCCCCTCGGGCGGCCCGCCGTTCGGCGGCGTCGCCGCGGCCCTCCTCCAGGTATCCGGCGCAGGTCGCGGCGGCGGCCCGGCGCAGGTGGTTGAGCATCAGCCGGTTGAGCAGCAGCAGGTCGGCGGCGTCGCCGTCGTCGGCGTGCCGGGTGATCAGCTCCCAGCAGACCTCCAGACCGAGGTGGTGGGCGAACAGCACGGCGTCCAGCGGCACGCCCTCCTCGGCGCGCCGGGCGGCGGCTTCCCGGACGGCGGTGAACTCGCCCTCGGGGGCGGGCAGTCCGGTGCGGACGGCGTGGGCGAGGGCGCGGATCCGGCGGGCGGCGACCGGGACCAGTTCGCCGGTGGCCAGTTCGCGGGGGAAGCGGCGGTAGGCCGGCACCCGGTCCAGCAGTGCGGCGACCACGGCCTCGGCCAACTCCGGTACGGCGCTCAGCAGACGTTGGTCGGCGGCGGTGCCGCCGATCACCGGGATCCGCCAACCGGCTGCGGTGGGGGGTGAATTGTGACCGGTCACAGAGAACTCCGTCGAGGTCTGGAAGCCGTCCGAGGCCCAGGTCGGAGGGGCGACCGCAGGATGGAGGCACTCGGGTTACCTGTTGGTAACAAACTTCCGCTCCGGAGGCAACCGTTGAGAACCCCACTTCTCCGCTCCGCCGCAAGGCCGTTGCGCCGCAAGCTCCTTGGGGCTGCTGGTGCGGCGCTCCTGGCCGGCGCACTGCTCGCCGGCGCTCCCGCCGGTGCGGCCCGGGCGGCGGACGCGACCCCCACCGCGCCCGCCGCCGCTGCCTCCGCCCAGGTCGCGGCTCCGGCCGCCGCGGGTCAACTCCCGCCCGACGGTGACACGGTGGCCTCGCCGCCCGGAGCCAACGACTGGACCTGCCGGCCGACCGCCGCCCACCCGAACCCGGTGGTCCTGGTGCACGGCACCTTCGCCAACCGGTACGAGAACTGGCTGGTGCTCTCGCCGCTGCTGAAGAGCCTGGGCTACTGCGTCTTCGCCCTGGACTACGGCACGGTCCCCGGCATCACCTCGTCCGGCAGCGGGCTGCTGCTGCCGATCGGCGGGCTCGGCCCGGTCACCGACTCGGCGGCCCAACTCGGGCGTTTCGTCGATCTGGCGTTTCGTCGATCTGGTGCGCGGGGCGACCGGCGCGGCCGAGGTCGACCTCGTCGGCCACTCGCAGGGCGGCATGCTGCCGAACTACTACCTGAAGTTCCTCGGCGGCGCGGCCAAGGTCGGCAAGCTGGTCGCCCTCGCGCCGTCCAACCACGGCACCACGCTGGACGGCATCACCAACCTCGCCCCGTACTTCCCGCGGGTCGCCGAACTGATCTACACGGCCTGCGCGGCCTGCCGCGACCAGGCGGTCGGCTCCGACTTCAACCGGCGGATGGCCACCCGGCCGGACACCGTCCCCGGCGTGCGCTACACCGTGATCTCCACGGTCTACGACGAGGTCGTCACGCCCTACCGGAGCCAGTTCCTGGACGGTGCGGGCGGCGCCGGTGCGGCGGCCGTGGACAACGAGGTGCTCCAGGCGCACTGTCCGCTCTCGCTCGCCGAGCACGTGGCCGTAGCCTTCGCGCCCACCGCGCTGCACCTGGTCACCAACGCGCTCGACCCGGCCCACGCCACCCCGGTGCTCTGCGGCTGAGGCCGTCACCGCCGGGGCCGCTCCCGGTCGTTGCCGCCGCGTGGGAAGTCGGACCGGCCGACTTCCCACGCGGCGGACCGGTGCGCCGAGTGTCGGTGGGGGCGGGGATACTGCCGTCGGTCGGTGGACCGGTGGACCGAGGAGAGGAGAGTGGCGTGGGTTTCGTCGACGAGGTGGCGGTACCGGTGTCGGAGGACCGGGCGGACTGGCTCGAGTACGCGCGGGCGCTGAGCGAGGCGGGTGATCCGCGGGGGGAGGCGATCCGGCTGGAGGACCGGGGGGCGCCGGCCGACGACGCGGAACTCGCGGCGGTGTACCGGCAGGTGGAGCGGGAGTGCGGGCTGTACGGCCTCCGGGCCGACGGGTCGTGGCGGCTCGGCTGGTCCCGCGGATTCCTCGACACCGCCGTGTTCCGGCTGACGGAGGAGACCGGTCCGGCGGAGGGGAACGGTCCGGCGGAGGGGACCGGCCCGACGGACGGTACCGGCCCGGTGGGCGAGGCCGACCGTGCGGACGGGGCCGGTCCGCGGCGCCGGGCGCTGGTGGTCCGGCTGCTGGCGGAGCTGCCGCACAGCGGCGCCCACAACCCGGACGACCCCGAGCAGTGGGAGGCGGCACTGGTCGACGTGCTGCTGTGCCACCCCGCCGCCGGGCGGCTGCGCACACTGGAGCTGCGGCTGACGGACCACCACCACTCGGCGGGGCGCGCCGCCGCGGCGCTCGCCGCGCGGCAGCGGCCCCGGCTCGCGGAGCTGTACCTCGGTCACCACTACGACACGCTCTTCGAGCTCCACCGGACCTCGGCGGGCCGTGCGCTGGAGGTCGAGCGGTACCTGCACGACCCGGTGGTCCCGCACGAGGTGGGCCGGGCGCTCTGGCCCGCGCTGCCCGCCCTGCGCAGTCTGGAGCTGGAAGGCGCGTTCCTGTTCGACGACGTGGTGCACGAGGAGTTGACGCACCTGCGGACCAGGGGCGCGGTCTTCTCGGACGGCGCCCTGTTCGGGACGTCCACGCCGGGCCTGGTCACCCTGGAGGTGGAGATCGATCACGACGTGCACGGCACCGTTGCCAGCAACCTCCAGCTGGAGGAGCTCACGCCCGCCGGGTACCCCCGGCTGCGGCACCTCGACCTGGGCGCGGCGACCTTCGAGCCCGAGGAGGCCGGCGACTTCGCCGTCCTCGCCGGGCACCCGCTGCTGCCCCAGCTGGAGAGCCTGACCGTCCGGGAGCTGGTGATCGAGGACACCGGCGCGGAGCGGGACCCGCTGGAGGTCCTGAGCGAGCTGGCCCCCCGGTTCGCCCACCTCGAGCTGCGGGTGGAGGGCGGCATCGGGATCGAGGGGGCCGACGAGCGGGAGCTGGAGCGGGTGCTCGCCGCTCTCGGTCAGCAGCCGGGCACTCGCTAGGAGCGTGTCCCAGTAACCGGCAACCCACGTGCGGCTTGTGATTATTTGTGCGGGATGATCCTGATATGCGTGATGGGGGCGGGCTGTTCGGGCTGGTTGTCGCGCTGTGGAACAGCCTGATCTCCGGCACAGTCTGATCGAACAGGGCCCAGTATTCGACCATCCTTGCCATAGTGGGCGCATGAACTTGATCAAATATGGTCACGCCTGTGTGCGCCTGGAGGTTGACGACCGGGTGCTGGTGATCGACCCGGGGTCGTTCTCGGAGGCCGAAGCGCTCGACGGGGTCGACGAGGTGCTGGTGACTCACGAGCACCCCGACCACCTCGACGTCGCCAAGCTCGTGTCGGCGAGTCAGCGCAACTCCGCGTTCCGGGTGTACCTGCCGTCGGCGGCGATCGAGTCGGCTCCCGAGCTGGGCGGCGCGGCGGTCGCCGTCGAGGTGGGGCAGCGGTTTACGGCGGCCGGGTTGGTCGTCGACGTCGTGGGCGGGGCGCACGCCGAGACCTACGACGGCCTGCCCGGCTGCGCCAACGTCGGGTTCGTCGTCGACGGCACGGTCTACCACCCGGGCGACTCGCTGTTCGTCCCACCGTCGCCGGTGGAGACGCTGTTCGTGCCGGCCGCCGCACCCTGGCTCAAGCTCTCCGAGGCACTGGACTTCGTGCGGGCAGTGCGGCCGAAGCGGGCGTTCCCGATCCACGACGCCACACTCAACGAGCTCGGCCAGGAAAACTTCGATGGCTGGTTGGACTTCAAGGGCGGCACCGAGTACGCGCGCATCCCGGTCGGGGAGTCCGTGACAATCCGCTAGGAGCGTTCCAGATCGAGGCCGAGGCCGCCGACAAGGCCCGCCGCCACGCCGAGGGCAAGGAACGCCGCCGCCGGCAGCGCACCGGCACCAGCGACCAGCAGGCCGTCATCGACGCCGCCAAGGCCCGGCCGAAACCGGAGGCCCAGGCCAACTTCACCGACCCCGACTCGCGGATCATCAAGAACAGCGACGGCGCCTGCATCCAGGTCTACTACGCCCGGGCCGTCGTGGACGAGGCCCACCAGGTCATCACCGCCGCCGACGTGATGACCAACGCCTCCGACGCGCTGAACTGCACCACGATGCTCGACCAGTCCCGCGCGGAACACCGGCCGCCACCCCAAGCAGGCCCTCGTCGACGCCGGCCACTGCTCCGAGACCGACCTCGAAGCCGCGCGGGAGCGCCAACTGGCCTGCGGCACCGACACGTCGAACCCGTCCTCGGACAGATCATGACCTGCCGGAACGGCCGCCGGCTCCTCCTGCGCGGCGAGGACGGCGCCCGCGGCGAGTGGCGCCTGCTCGCCGCCTGCCACAACCTCCGCAAGATCTTCCGCCACGCCGGGACAGCAGGAATCGCTGCTTCGGCCGGCCAGCCGACCAGCTGGGCCTCCCTGGCCGCGTCACGAGCCTGACAGCCGGACACCCGGCGGGCGGGCCCCCCACAGCCCCACACAGGCCCCGGCGGGGGCCGCCGCGACCGCCCCCGCCGGTCGCGCCAGCGGAGCCGCTAGCTCGTTACTGACGCACGCTCCTAGTCCACGGAGGAGCGCAGCGTGAGCACGGCGGTGGTGCCGCTGGGGCGGAGGTCTGTCTCTTATACACATCTCTNGAGGTCGTGGGTGGCGGGGGCGGTGAGGAGGGCGGCGTCGTACCGGGTGAGGGCGGTGGTGGCGTCGAGGGTCGCGGTGCCGGACAGGCAGACCAGCAGCACGGTGGTGCCGGCGGCGACCACGAGCGGCCGGGGCTCCGTCGCCAGGGTCAGTTCGGCGGTGGCGCGGCCGCGGCGGGTCATCACGTTGAAGTCGACCAGCGGGCCGCCGAGCAGCCGGCAGTCGGTGGCCGCGTCGCCGGAGAAGGCGAATGGGCGGAACGGCGCGTCGACGACGTGCTCGGTGCCGTCGACGGTCAGGGCCATGCCCGGGCCCTCGACCAGGGTGATCACCCGGTCCACCCCGGGGAAGGCGGAGAACGGTCCGGCCGCCCCGACGTCGGCGAGGCTGACCCGCCACTGGAAGTCGTCCAGCCCCGAACCCGCCGGGTACCCGGCGACCTCCCTGGTCACCCCGCCGCCGTTGCGCCAGGCGGTGGCCGGGCGTTCGGCGGCGCGGAGGAGCTGGACCGGTCCGGTGCTGTTCGTCATGGCGCGATCCTCGCACGGGCCCGGCGGCGTGGGGGAGCCTCCCGGCGCGGACCCGGTTCGGACCCGGCGCGGCCTCAGGGCGGCTCGGCGCGGCTCGGTGCCGCTCAGTGCCGCCGGACGGCCAGCGGGAGCAGGGCGGCGACGACGGCCGCGGCCGCGACCGTGGTGAGGGCGAGCGGCAGGCTGGTCGCGTCGGCCAGGAAGCCGATCACCGGCGGGCCGATCAGCATGCCGCCGTACCCGAGCGTGGAGGCGAGGGCGACACCCCGGGGGCCGCCGGCGGCGCCGGCCTGGGCGATGGCGAGCGGGAAGAGGTTGGCCAGGCCGAGCCCGACCAGCACGAACCCGGCCAGGGCGAGCGGGACCAGCGGGGCGAGCGCGGCCAGCAGCATCCCGGCCGCCGCGGTGAACCCGCCGAGCAGCATCACCCGGTGCTGGCCGAGCCGCACGGACAGCCAGGTACCGCCGATCCGCCCGGTGGTCATGGCGAGCGCGTAGGCGACGTAACCGGCGGCGGCCACCTGCGCGCCGGCGTGGACGTCGTCCGTCAGGTGCACGGTGGTCCAGTCGGCTATGGCGCCCTCGCCGTACGCGGTGCAGAGCGCGGTGAGGCCGAGCAGCAGGACCAGCACGCGTCCGGCACCGGAGGCGGTGCCGGACGCGGTGCCGGACGCGGTGCCGCCGGAGGAGGACGCGGCGGCCGACGCGGTGCCGACCGGTCGCGCCGCGGGGCTGCGGAGCAGGGCGGCACCCGCGAGGGCGGTGACCGCGAGGCCGAGCAGTCCGGCGGCCGCGAGCCACTGGGCGGCCGTCAGGGTGCCGGCGAGCAGGCCGCCCGCTCCGGCGCCGAGCAGGCCGCCGAGGCTGTAGCCGGCGTGGAAGCTGGGCATGACGGGGCGTCCGAGCTCGCTCACGATCTCGACGGCGGCGCTGTTCATGGCGACGTTCGCACCGCCGTAACCGGCGCCGAAGAGCAGCAGGACGCCGCCGAGCGCGGGCACCGAGTGGGTGTGCGCGGGCAGCGGGACGGAGACCGCGAGCAGGGCGAGCGAGGCGACGGTGATCGGCCGGGAGCCGTAGCGCAGGCAGAGCCGGCTCACGACCGGCATGGTGGCCACGGCGCCCGCCGACACGCAGAGCAGGGCGAGGCCGAGCGCCCCGTGCGAGGCGCTGACCTGGTTGCGGATGTCGGGGATCCGGACGACCCAGGCGGCGAAGAGCAGGCCGTCGACGGCGAAGAAGGCGGTCAGGGCGAGCCGGGCGCCGCCCCAGGAGGAGAGGGCGGACACGGGGAGGGTGTGGGATCGGGCGGCATTGCTGCGAGACTGGGGGGACGGCCGGTCGGCGGGGGCATGGGGACGAATTTTGTTTCGGAGCGGCACAAAGTAAGAATAGGGACGTGCAGCTCTCACCTTCAAGTCCGAAGCCCGGGACCGGGGCCGAACTCGACGCGCAGCGCGACGCCCACCGCCGCGCGGCCCCCGACCGCGGCCGGACGCTGCTCGGTCCGGCGCTCCAGCTGATCCACACCGGCCAGACCCCGACCCGCTCGGCGCTCACCCGCGCGCTCGACGTCACCCGGGCCACGGCCGGCGCCGTCACCGCCGAACTGGAGGCGCTCGGGCTGATCACGGTCGACTCCCGCCCGGCCGGCGGTGGCCGCGGCCGCCCCTCGCACCGGCTCGCCATCGACCCCGCGGGTCCGGTGGTGGTCGCCGGACAGATCCACGCCGACGGGCTGAGCGTCACCCTGGCCGGCCTCGGCGGACTGCTCGACCCGCCGGTCCACCTGCCGCTGCCCGCCGCCACCGACCCGGTGCGGATGCTGCGCGCGGTGGCCCAGGCGGGCGCCGAACTCGCCCGCGCCACCGACCGCCGCTGCCTCGGCGCGGCGCTCGCCCTGCCGAACCCGGTCACCGAGCCGGACGGCACGGCCCTGGCCGCACTGCACTTCGCCTGGCCCAGCGGCACCCCCGTCGCGGACCTCTACGACGTCGAGGTGGGGCGCGCCGACCACGGCCCGAGGGCGCTCGACCCGCTGCCCACCTCGATCGCCAACGATGCCAACCTGGCCGCCCTCGCCGAGTACCGGCACGGCGCCGGCCGGGGCGCCCGACACCTGCTGCTGGTCACCTCCGGCCACCGCGGGGTCGGCGGCGCGCTGGTCATCGACGGGCGGCTGCACACCGGCAGCGCCGGGCTCGCCCTGGAGGTCGGCCATCTGACCGTCGATCCGCAGGGCCGCCCCTGCCAGTGCGGCAACCGGGGCTGCCTCAACTCCGAGACCGACCCGGACGCGCTGTTCGCCGCCGCCGGTCTGACGCCGGACCCGGAGCGGCCGCTGCTCGACCAGGCCGGTGAGCTCTGCCGGGCCGCC
>NZ_JZWY01000610.1:0-4392 GCF_000966955.1 Streptomyces sp. NRRL S-495 | reverse complement strand
GCTCTGCCGGGCCGCCGCCGTCGACGAGCGGGCCCGGGCGGCCGTGGAGCACGTCATCGACCGGCTGGGACTCGGCCTCGCCGGGGTCGCCAACATCCTCAACCCGGACCGGGTGGTGCTCAGCGGGCTGCACCGCGACCTCCTGGAGGCCGCGCCGGACCGGCTGCGGGCGGTGGTGGCCGACCGCAGCCTCTGGGGGCGCAGCGGCCGGGTGCCGATCGTCGGTGCCGAGCTGGCGCACAGCGCGCTGGCCGGGGCGGCGGAGCTGGGGTGGCGTCCGTACCTGGCCGACCCGCAGTCGGTGGGCGGGGTGGGCGGCTAGCGGCCCGGCGGGGCAGCAAACGTCGATAAGCGGAGCCTGGGGCTACGCATAATGTCACTTATCGTGACACTCGTACACTCGTAGTGAGCGCATCGAAGGGGGGCTTCGAAGGACTCGCACGAGGAGAGTGGCAGGCCATGGGGACCGAACCGACCGTCGACGTCGACCGTACCGACCCGGAGTACCGGAGCTGGCTCAAGGAGGCGGTCCGCAAGGTCCACGCGGACGCGAACCGCTCGGCCGACACCCACCTGCTGCGCTTCCCCCTGCCCGCCGAGTGGGGCATCGACCTCTACCTCAAGGACGAGTCCACCCACCCCACCGGCTCGCTCAAGCACCGGCTGGCGCGCTCGCTCTTCCTCTACGGGCTCTGCAACGGCTGGATCCGCCCCGGCAAGCCGGTCATCGAGGCGTCCAGCGGCTCCACCGCAGTCTCCGAGGCGTACTTCGCCCAGCTGGTCGGGGTGCCGTTCATCGCGGTGATGGCCAAGTCCACCAGCCAGGCCAAGATCGACCTGATCGAGTTCCACGGCGGCGAGTGCCACCTGGTGGACCGGCCCGACGAGGTCTACGAGGCCTCGGCCCGGCTCGCCGAGGAGACCGGCGGCCACTACATGGACCAGTTCACCTATGCCGAGCGGGCCACCGACTGGCGCGGCAACAACAACATCGCCGAATCGGTCTTCGCCCAGCTGCGCCTGGAGCCGCACCCCGAGCCGGCCTGGATCGTGGCCACCGCCGGCACCGGCGGCACCTCGGCGACCATCGCCCGCTACGTCCACTACATGCAGTACGACACCCGGATCTGCGTCGCGGACCCGGAGAACTCCTGTTTCTTCGACGGCTGGGTGCGGGAGGACCCGGACGCCGTGTGCGACCGGGGTTCGCGGATCGAGGGGATCGGACGGCCCCGGATGGAGCCGAGCTTCGTGCCCGGGGCGATCGACCGGATGATGAAGGTCCCGGACGCCGCCTCGATCGCCGCCGTCCGGGTGCTGGACGGGGTGCTCGGCCGGAAGGCGGGCGCGTCCACCGGCACCGGGCTGTGGAGCGCGCTGCGGATCGTCGCCGAGATGCGGGCGGCGGGGGAGCGCGGCAGCGTGGTCACCCTGCTCTGCGACCCGGGCGACCGCTACCTCGACAAGTACTACGCGGACGAGTGGCTGGCGGGGGAGCGCATCGACATCGCGCCCTATCGGGCCGGGCTGGAAGCCTTCCTGGCCGGCGGCGCCTGGACGGGCTGACCGGCGGCGGCCGTCCCCCACCGCCCTCCCGCGCTACGGCAGTCGGGGCGCGGGAAGGTCGGTGGGGACGAGCAGTTGGAGGTCCTCGGTGGACGGGTCGTCGAGCTGCGCAACCCGCATGGCGTGCCGCTCCACCATGGTCTCGAAGACCTGGCGGGCGGTCCGGCCGTTGCCGAAGGCGGGACCGCGCTCGATGCCGGCGAAGTGCTCCAGCAGTGCCAGTGCGGTGGCGTCGGCCAGCGCGTACTCGTGCTCGGCGCACTGGGCGCGGGCGATCTCCAGCAGCTCCTCGGCCGAGTAGTCGGGGAAGGTGACGGTCCGGGAGAAGCGGGAGGAGACCCCGGGGTTGGCGGACAGGAACCGCTCCATCTCGGTGGTGTAGCCGGCCACGATGACCACCACCTCGTCCCGGTGGTCCTCCATCAGCTTCACCAGGGTGTCGATCGCCTCCCGGCCGAAGTCGCGGGCGCCGTCCTCGGGTGCGAGCGCGTACGCCTCGTCGATGAAGAGCACGCCGCCGCGGGCCCGGTCGAAGGCGGCGGCGGTGCGGATCGCGGTGGAGCCGATGTGCTCGCCGACCAGGTCCACCCGGGCCACCTCGACCAGGTGCCCGCGCTGGAGCACCCCGAGCGAGGCGAGGATCTCGCCGTAGAGCCGTGCCACCGTGGTCTTGCCGGTGCCGGGGGCGCCGGTGAAGACCAGGTGGCGGCGGAGCGAGGGAGCCTTGAGACCGGCCTGCCGGCGCCGCCGGCCGACCGAGATGAGGTCGATCAGGGTCCGGACCTCCTGCTTGACGGTGGCCAGGCCGACCAGCCCGTCGAGTTCGGCCAGCGCCTCGTCGGCGGGCCTGCAGTCCGGGATCGGCCCGATCACCGCGGGCGCGGCTGAGGCCAAGGAGCCTGCGGCAGCGGCGAGTTGGACGCGCGGCCCGGGGATCTCGGTGGCCGGCGACGGCAGCGCCGCCACATCGTCCGAGGTGCAGCCCTCCACCACCGGGCCGGGCTCGGAGAATTCGAAGCCGGCCCGCTCGTTCTGCTCGGCCCGGCAGCGCGTCAGCACCGTGCGGCAGCCGTCGATGATGTGGAAGCCGAAGCCCTTGCCGTGCGAGACCCGGCAGTCCTCGAAGGTGCCCCGGCCCTGGGCGGAGACGTAGACGCCGGCGTCCGAGCCGGCCCGGACCGTGCAGTCCCGGAACACCGGGTCGGCGCCCTTGGTGACGATCACTCCGGTCGCCACGTCGGAGATCTCGCACTTGGTCAGCAGGCCGCCGCTGCCGTGGTCGCGGAACCACAGCCCGGTGCCCGCCTCCTGCACCCGGCAGCCGCTGAGCGTCACCGTGGCGCCACCGCTGACCGACACCGCCGAGCTGCGGATCCGGCTGAACGAGCAGCCCTCGGCGACGGCGGCGGAGTCGCGGTCCAGTACGAACAGGGCGTCCGGCAGGTCGTGCAGGGCGCAGTCGGTGAGGGTGAGCCGGGCGCCGTCGCTGACCCACAGCGCCGGGTACTCGCCGTTCGAGCCGTGGATCTCGCAGGACTCGGCGCTCGCCTCGGTGCCCTGGTCCCAGACCGAGAGCGCGCCGCGCCCGAAGTCCCGCACCGTGGAGTGGGCGAGGCTGAGCCGGGCCCGGCCGCGCAGGTCGGCCGCGTTCTCCGGCAGGTCGTGCACCCGGCAGCCGGTCAGGACGAGTTCGGCCTCGCCGTCGAGGGTGAGGCCGTTGCCGGTGACCCGGTGGATGTCGCAGTCGACCAGCCGCCCGGCGGCCTGGGCCTCGGCCTGCACCCCGCTGCCGCGGATCTCGTAGATCTCGCAGCCGGTCAACTCGGCGGCGCTGCCCGGGTCGGAGAGCAGGACGCCCGCGCCGGTCGCGTGGTGCACCCGGCAGCGCTCCAGTGCGACGGTCGCGCCGCCGAGCACGGCGAGTCCGGCCTGGCCGGCGGCGGACACCTCGCAGTCCTCGAACGCCGCCGCGGTGCCGGGGCCGCGCAGCCGCAGTCCGAGCCCGTCCGGATTGGCCACCACACAGCTCTTGAGGGTCGGCCGGGCACCGTCGGTGATCTCGACCCCGGCGGCGGAGCGGGTCTCGACCCGCAGGCCGGTGAAGGAGGGGGAGGCGTCCGCGCCGGACACCAGCACGGCGGGGGAGGACCGGTCGCTGCCCTCGATCACCAGGTCCCGGACGGTGGCCGAGGCCGTCACGGTGAGCGGGACGCCGCCGGGAGGGTCGATCCGGACGGTGCCGGGGCCCTGGGCGGGGACGATCGTGACCGCCTTGTCCACGACCACGTTCTCCCGGAAGGTGCCCGACCGCACGGTCACCGTGTCGCCGGGTTCGGCGGCCGCCAGGGCCTCGGTGAGCGTGTCGTACTCGCCGGCGCGGCGCCGCCAGCGGGATGCGCTGTCCTGGGTGACCCGGACCCTGTGCTCAGCCATGACGGTTTGTTGTCCCCACCTTCATCGAGCCGGCGATCTGCGGACCGGACGCACGCGGGCGCCGTTCGCCCGGACGCGGCGCACGGGGTGCGCGGGTCGTCCGCCCACCGTAGCGCGCCCGCACGGATGCTCCCGCCCGTTCGGCGCCGCCCGGTGGCGGGCGGGGCCGGGCACCGTCGCGGGTTCACCACATGCTTCAACGAGTGCGCACAGTTCCGGTTCCGGGACGTGGGTGCGGAACCGGCCGGGGGGCTGGTGGGGCGTCGGTGGCGGAGCAGCGGTGGTGGGGCCGGCGGGGAGCCCCGGGCGCGGGAAACGCGCGCGGGAACCGGCGCGTGGGTGCCGGCCCCGTGCGCCGGGAGCGCCCGGCCGGCCCCGGCCGCTGACCCCGGC
>NZ_JZWY01000609.1:0-5532 GCF_000966955.1 Streptomyces sp. NRRL S-495 | reverse complement strand
CCGGGCGGGCCGGTCGGTCAGAACAGCCGGTCGGTCAGTGCAGCCCGTCGGTCAGTGCAGCCCGTCGGTCAGAGCACCCGGTCGGACGGCCACTCCATGCCGCCCTCCAGTACCTCGACCTCGTCACCGAGTCGCAGCGTGCCCAGCGCATCGCCCTCGACGCCCGCCGGCCGCTCCGGGATCAGGTTCTGCCCGAACGCGGCCTTCTTCAGCAGCCGGTGGTGCCGGGCCAGGGTGCGCAGCGGCTCCGGGCCGCGCCGCTCGCCGCTCTCCTGGTCGGTGGTGGTGACCACGCAGCGCCCGCACGGCTTGACCACCCGGAAGGTCAGTCCGCCGATCCGGATCCGGCGCCAGCCGTCCTCGGCCCAGGCGTCGCTGCCGGAGACCACCACATTGGGGCGGAACCGCTCCATCGGCAGGGTCTCGTGGCCGTCCGGCTGCGCCTGGGCGATCAGGGCGTGGAGCTCGGCCAGCGAGGCTGCGCCTCGGCGATCAGGGCGTTGAGCTCGGCCAGCGAGGCGGTGGTGGTGAGCAGCAGCGGGAAGCCGTCGGCCATCGAGACGGTGTCGCCCGGCGAGGAGAAGTCCGGGTCGACGGGCCGGGCGCGCGGGTCGTCCAGGTGCACCAGCCGGTAGTCGCCGAGCTGCTCGGCGATCCACAGCTGGGCCTCCTTCCCGGCCTCGGCGGCGTGGAAGCGGGTACCCCAGACCTCGACGTCGGCGAGCTGGTCGCCGACCGCGACCGAGGGGGCGGGGATCTCGGCGCGGGAACCGCCGGGCGTGGTGAGCACCAGGGAGCCGGCGGCGGTGAGCTCGGTGCGGACCTGGCCGAGGGCCGGGTTCTCGCGTTGGCTGACGAAGCGGCCGTTGGCGTCGGCGAGCATCCAGCGGCGGTCGCCGGCCAGGCCCCACGGTTCGACGCTGGCGCTGTCGGGGCTCAGGCGGTACATGGACTTGACGGGGTAGACGTGGAGTCCGGTGAGCTGCATCCCTCCATCCTGCCAGCCCCGCTCGAACCGGCCGCAGGTGAGTCCGGCGTCGTTCGCGGACCCGCCGTCCGGTCCGCGCAGCCGGATCGCGCGACCGGACCCGTGCGGCCGGAAGACGCCGGGGGCGGTGCCGCGACAGGCTGCCCCGACACGCTGCCCGAACGCGCACGGACCGCCCGGAACGCCTGGGTGGGGCGGCGTTCCGGGCGGTCCGTGGATGACCCGTTCTCCGTACGCCCGGCGTCGTTCGGTGCGCGCCGGGTGGTGCTCAGGTGGTGCGGGTCCGGGCCGGGTGGGGGTCCGGTCCGGGGTGGTGTCAGTAGCCCTGTGCCTGCGGCTGGTAGCCCTGCTGGTACTGGCCGTGCTCGCCGTACGGGCCGGGCCGCTGCGGCTGCATCGGGCGGACCGGGGCGACCGGGGTGACGGCCGGACGCAGCTGGGCGCCGCCGAAGGACTGGTCGGCCGAGCCGCCGAAGCCGCCCTGGTGGCCGCCCTGGCCGCCGAAGCCCTGCTGGCCGCCGAACGACTGCTGACCGCCGAAGGACTGCGGGCCGCCCTGGGGCTGGCCGGCCGCGCCGTGCGGACCGGCCGGCTGCGCGCCGAAGGTCTGCTGTCCGCCGTTGCCGCCGACGAAGGTGTTCTGGCCGCCGAAGCTCTGGCCGCCGGAGGGCTGGTACCCGCCGGTGGAGGCCTGGGTGAAGCCCGGCGTCGGGGCCTGCGGGCGCTGGCCCGGCAGGTAGGGCTGCGGAGCGCCGTACCCGGGGACCGCCGGCTGGGGCGCGGCGGCGTACGCGGGGGCGGGCTGCGCCGGGATGTACGTGGTGGCCGGACCGGAGGGGGTGCTGCTCGGGCCGGGGCCCAGGGCGAGGCGGGCCGGCGGCAGGGCGGGGAGGTTGCCACCGGGACTGTCGTACCCGGAGCCGTACCGGTTCTCGTAGGACTGGCCGGGGAGGCCGGATCCGTAACCGGTCGACAGGGCCGGCGGCAGGGCGGCCGGCACATTGATGGGCGCGATCTGGGGGACACCGCGCTCTGCGACGAGGCTGTCGTAGATGGGCGTGCCGGAGGAGAAGGACGGAGAGGGGTAGCCGACTCCGTCGTAGGAGCGGGGCGAGGTCATGGGGCATACGGTAAGCCCACAACGAGCCTACTGAGGAGACTGGGAGGCGGAGCAGTTCGAGTGTTTACACAAGCTTCGCTCGAACAAAGGTTTCGAAAGTAGTAAGAACGGACAAATTGGCGATGACTTCAGGCCACCCGCCGCCCGCTCCGGAGGCTCGAACGGGGTCCGGACGCGGCCGCCGAAGCCCCGTGCGGTGACGGGGTGGTGGACGGTTCGGGGACTGTCGAAGAAACTTCTGCGGGCAGGGCGTGTACCGGCGCATTCGAGCCCCCGCCGACGGCGCGGCGGGGGCTCGTGAATGTTTCGGGGATAAAGTCCCCATCAGAGCTTTCGCGGGGTTTGTCCGGACCGGGGAGGGGCCGGTCAGGGGTCGGGTCCGGGCCGCCCGGGGCCGCTCGCGGCCGGTCGGAGCCGCTGAACGCCGCTGGAACGCCCCCGACTTGCCGCCGACCTGGTCCCGACCTGCCGCCGGATCGCCGCCGGAACGCCTTCGGACCGCCTTCGGGCCGTCGCCCGGTGGCCACCGAACCGCCACCGGGCTGTCGTCCGCGTCCGCTCAGTGCACCGGGGCCGGCCGGGGAGCGCTGCCGTTCTGGGCGGGGAAGCCCGGCAGACCGGCCACCTCGGAGGTGCAGAACGAGCAGCGCACCGCCGCGACCGGGATCTTGCTCAGGCACTCCGGGCAGTCCGCCTTGGCGACCGGCGCCGGCTTGTCCCCGTCGAGCCGCGCCTGGAGCTTGCCGACCGGCACCACCACGATGAAGTAGATCACCGCGGCGACCAGCAGGAAGCTGATCAGCGCGTTGATGAAGACGCCGTACGGGAACCGGGTGCCGGCCACCTCGAAGGTCTTCAGGGTGAAGTCGCCGACCGCACCGGTCGCGACCCCGATCAGCGGCGTGAGGAAGGCCGTCACGAACCCGGTGACCACGGCCGTGAAGGCCGCGCCGATCACGATGCCGACCGCCAGGTCGACGACGTTTCCACGCAGCAGGAAGCTGCGGAATCCCTTGAGCACCGGGAACTCCAAATCCGTACGGGGGAAGGTGGGATGGGACCACGGGCCCCGGCCGGACATCCTGCCGACCGGGAGTACCCGCGGTCCAACCGCGTTCACCCGATCCGCGTAACGGCGACGCGGTCCGGTGCGGTCGGCTCAGGCGGAGCGCAGACGCTCCGCGTACGGCTGGATCCGGGCCACCGCCTCGGCGATCCGGCGCACCGTCGGCGCGTCCATCTGGGACCACAGCGGCACGGTGAGCACCGAGTCGGCGAGCCGGTCGGTGAGCGGCAGCGTCTCGGCCTGGCCGAGGTGGGCGTAGGCCCGCTGGCGCTGCACCGGCGGGTGGAAGTAGCGCCGCGAGTCGATCCCCTCCGCCCGCAGGGCATCGGCGAGTTGACGCGAGTCGAGGCCGAACGCGGCGGCGTCCAGGATCAGCGTGAGGTCCTTGAAGGTGGAGGTGTCGCCCTCCTCCGGCAGGGCCAGCCGCAGCCCCGGAAGGCCGGCCGTGACGGCGGCGAACTCGGCCACCAGTGCGCCCCGGTGGGCCACCCGTTCGGGCAGTCCGGCCAGCCAGTTGAGGCCGACGGCGGCGTGCAGTTCGCTCATCCGGGCGTTCAGGCCGGGGAACAGCGTGTCGTAGTCGCCGGGGTTGCCGTAGTCGCGGGCGGTGCGCAGCCGCCGGGCGAGCGCGGCGTCCCGGGTGGCGACCAGGCCGCCCTCGCCGGCCACCGCGACCTTGGTGGGGCTCATCGAGAACACCTCGGCGTAGCCGAAGTTGCCGATCGGCACCCCCTTGCGGCGGCTGCCGAAGCCGTGCGCGGAGTCGTACACCAGCGGCACCCCGGCGGCGTCGGCGACCTCCTGGAGGCGCTCGACCTGGCAGGGCGTGCCGTAGACATGGGTGGCCATGAGCGCGGCCGGGCGGTCGGCGGCGGCCAGCCGGGCGGCGGCGTCCTCCGGGTCGAGGGTGATGTCCCGCTCGCGGGCCTCGGCGAACACCGGGGTGCCACCGGCCCAGTGCGCGGCGTGCGCGGTGGCGGAGAAGGTGAATCCGGGCATCACCACCGCGCGTCCGCCGTCCACCTCGGCGGCCTGGAGCACCAGCATCAGTCCGGTCGTGCAGTTGGAGACCGCCACCACGTGCGGCACCTCCAGCAGCGCGGCCGCGGCCTCCTCGAGTTCGGCGACGGTGCGGCCGTTGGTGAGCTGTCCGCTGTCGAGCACGGTGCCGAGCCGCGCCAGCAGCGCGGCGCGGTCGGGCACCTGGACCCGGGTGAGCGGCAGCCCGTCGGGGAAGGCGGGAGTGCCGCCGAGGGCGGCGGGCAGGGCAAGGGTGTCGGTGGTCATGGCGCGGTCGATCCCCCCTGGGACGTTGACGGTGACGGTGACACGATGGACGGCGGTGCGGTGGAGGACGGTGCGGTGGTGGAGGACGGTGGGACGGTGACCCGGACCGCTGGTGCTGCCGCCGGGCCCCCCGGTGGCTCGGGCGCCCGCCGGGCGCCCCACTGCCCGGGCGAGACCCGCCAGACCGGTGGTGGCCGGCGGGCCGAGATCCTCCCCCGGCTCGCGGTGGCGGCCGGGACGACCAGCAGCACCAGGGCGAGCGGCAGTACCTGGACCCGTTCGCGGGACAGGATGCCCATGTTGTTGATGGTCGAGAAGGCCCAGCAGAACAGCAGCGTGTAGACGGCGGCGAAGGCCACGTACGAGCGCTGCACGAACAGCCGGGGCAGCCGGGACAGCCGGGGCCAGGCCCGGACGAACATCACCAGCAGCGCGAAGCACTCCACCGACTGGATCAGGTTCTGGATGTTGGACGCCTCGAACGGGAACGGCCGGAACAGTACGCTGATCACCGCGACCGGCAGCCCCGCCGGATTGAGGCTGAACTGGGGCGAGGCGTCCTCGGGCGCGGTCGCGTTGATCATCGAATTGCCCTGGCTGGTACGTCTGGAGGTCTCCGAGAGCACCTGGTTGACGGCGTCGCCGCCGGTCCCGTCGGTGCCGAAGAAGGTCGAGACCTGCTGGAGCATCAGCACCGCCATCGCGCCCAGCACCACGGCGGTCAGGATGGTGCGCAGCGGCCCCAGCGCGCTGACCTGCTGCGGACGGCGGCGCAGCACGTACGCGACCATCAGCCCGGCCCCGGCCAGCGCGGTGACGTGCGGCCGGACCATCGCGGTGCCCACCGAGCCCAGCGCGATGCAGAAGAAGGCGCCGAACCGGCGGTCCAGCAGCCGCGCCGTGCCGTAGGTGGTGAGGCCCAGACAGAACATCATCCAGGCGTCCTTGCCGATGCTGGACGGCCAGAACAGCAGCGAGGGCAGGAAGAAGACCAGCTTGGCGTACTTGCGGGTGTCCGCCTCCGGGAAGGCGATCTGCAGTGCCCGCCAGAACAGCAGCAGGCCCCAGAAG
>NZ_JZWY01000600.1:0-581 GCF_000966955.1 Streptomyces sp. NRRL S-495 | reverse complement strand
ACCGACCGCACCCGGCACACCCTGATCGCCGCCGAACTCACCCACCGGCACGCCACCCTGGCCCTCGCCGCCGCCACCGCGGAGGCCGCCGGGCTGCGCCGCGAGCTCACCGAGGCCCGCACCCTGCACTCCGCCTGGCAGGCCGCCGAGGCCGTGCTGCGGCACCGCGCCGCCGCCGACCGGGTGACCAGGGTCGCCGCCGCGATCCGCGAGGCCGAGCTGGACGCCGCCCCCGCGCTCGCCGCCCGCGCCCGCGCCGCCACCGCACTGGCCCGCGCCCTGGAAGCCGCCGCCGGGGCCGCCGAGGACCGCGCCGACACCGAGGAGCAGCGCGCCGCCGAACTCCAGGCCGACGGCAGCCGGGCCCAGACCGACGCCACCGAGGCCGCCACCGCCGCCCAGAAGGCCCGCAGCGAGGCCGAGCACCTGCGCCAGCGCCTCGCCGAGGTCGAGCAGGAGACCGCCGCCGCCGTCGAGGCCGGGTTCATCGACTCCGACGGCGACGTCGACCCGGCCCGGGCCGCCCTGCACGCCGCCGACGTGGAGCAGGCCGCCGGCGCCGCCCTCGCCCAGGCCCGCAC
>NZ_JZWY01000599.1:0-15812 GCF_000966955.1 Streptomyces sp. NRRL S-495 | reverse complement strand
CCCCACCCCCGCGCCGGCCCCACCCCCGGGCCGGACCGGCCGGACCGATGCCGCGCCCGGCATCAGTCCGGCCGGCTCCACCGCACGTCCAGGCGCTTGAGGCCGTTCTGGAAGTTGGACACCAGCCGGACGGGCTCCGCGCCGGGGACCAGCTCCAGTCCGGGCAGGCCGGAGAGGACCTGCCGCAGCATCGCCGCCATCTGCAGGCGGGCCAGCCGGGCGCCGACGCAGAAGTGCGGACCGTGGCCGAAGCTGACGTGGTCGTTCGGGCTCCGGGTGATGTCGAAGCGGTCCGGGTCCGGGAACACGCTCCCGTCCCGGTTGGCGGAGGCGTGGTACACCACCCCCTTGTCGCCCCGCCGGATCCGCCGACCGCCGAGTTCGACGTCCCGGGTGGCGGTGCGCCGGAAGTCCACCACCGGCGGCCAGTGGCGCAGCATCTCCTCGACCGCCGAGTCGGTCAGCTCCGGTCGCCGCAGCAGCAGCCGGTACTGCGCGGGGTGGGTGAGCAGGGAGTACAGACCGCCCGGCAGGGCGTTGCGGACCGTCTCGTTCCCCGCGACCGCGAACAGGAAGAACATCGTCTCGAACTCCGCCGTGCCGAGGCCGCCCTCCCGCATCCGGGCGAGCACGCTACCGGGGCGGGGGCGTTCGGCGAGCCCGTGGGCGTAGGCGAACATGTCCGCGAGGGCGGCGCGCGAGCGGGGGTTGACCGGGCGGCCGTCCGGCGCGGTACGGGCCGTGGGGCGGTGGGCGAGCGCGGCGCGGCCGAACTCGGAGAGCGTGGCCGGGTCGACCGTGCCGGAGTCGGCGTGGTCGGCGTCCTGGTAGCCGATCACCCGGTCCGCCCAGTCCTGCAGCAGCAGCCGGTCCTGCTCCGGGACGCCCATGATCCGGGCCAGCGTCCGCACCGGGAGGTCGGCGGCCAGCCGGACGAAGTCCGCCTCGCCGTGCGCCCGCACCCGCCGGACCGCGTCCGCGGCGTGCCGCTCGATGCCGGCGGCCAGCTCGCGCAGGGCGCGCGGGGTGAACGCCCCCGCGACGATGCGGCGCAACCGGGCGTGGTCGGGCGGGTCCTGGTTGAGCATCATCGTCCTGGCGTGGTCCAGGTCGGCCGCCGTGTCCGGGTCGCGGATCTGGGTCGCCCCCAGGTGCGAGGAGAACAGCTCGGGCGTGCGCAGCACGTGTTTGACGTCGGCGTGCCGCAGCACCGCCCAGTAGCCGGGACCGGCGGGCCACGGCCCCACCGCGGGCTCCTCCACCCAGCACACCGGCGACTCGGCGCGCAGTTCGTGGAACAGCTCGTACGGCACACCCTCGGCATAGGTCCCGGGGAGGAAGATCCGGTTCGCCCGCGCCTGATCGATCGCCATGGCGACCGACCGTACGCCGCGCCCCGACGCACCGCCAGAAGGCGGGACGTCGCGGCTGCGCCCGCCGGTCGCCGGGATCCCGTAGGGTCGGCCAATGGCGAAGTACTTCGACGTGCATCCAGAGTCCCCCCAGCCGCGCACCATCAGCACAGTGGCGGCCAGTCTCCGGTCCGGGGCCCTGATCGCGTACCCGACCGACTCCTGTTTCGCGCTGGGCTGCCAGCTGGACAACCGTGACGGCCTCGACCGGATCCGGTCCATCCGGCGTCTCGACGAGCGGCACCACTTCACCCTGATGTGCGAGGACTTCGCGCAGCTGGGGCAGTTCGTCCAGCTCGACAACAACGTCTTCCGTGCGGTCAAGGCCGCGACGCCGGGCAGCTACACCTTCATCCTCCCCGCCACCAAGGAGGTCCCGCGCCGCCTGATGCACCCGAAGAAGAAGACGGTGGGTGTCAGGATCCCCGACCACCCCGTCACCCGGGCGCTGCTCGCCGAACTCGGCGAGCCGCTGGTCTCCAGCACCCTGCTCCTCCCCGGCGAGGAGGAGCCGATGACCCAGGGGTGGGAGATCAAGGAGCGGCTCGACCACGTGCTGGACGCGGTGGTGGACTCCGGCGACTGCGGCACCGTGCCCACCACGGTGGTCGACTTCTCCGAGGGCGAACCGGAGATCGTCCGGCGGGGGGCCGGCGACCCCAGCCGCTTCGAGTGACGCTCCGGAGCCCGGGCGCCCGCCCGGGCTCCTCGCCTCAGGCGGCGGCGAGGGCCGCGAGTTCGCGCAGGTCGACGCCGCGGCGCAGCGCGCGCAGGTCGTCCTGGAGGTCCGACGGCGGCACCGCGAGGACGGTGCAGCGGGCGTGCGCCAGGCAGTGGTGGCCCACCGAGCCGCCCCCGAGCATCCGCCGTACCGCACCGCGGACAGTGCCGTGCCGACCCGCGCCCACCACCAGCAGGTCCCCCGGCCGGTCGGCCAGCCCGGTCAGCACCGGCCCGGCCGGGCCGCGGACGGCCTGCGGCTCGACCCGGACCCCGGCCGGGAGCCCGCCGAACGCCTCGTCCAGCGCCCGCTCCAGCCGGGCGGCGGCCATGTCCTCCCAGGCCCGCAGCAGCGGCGGGCAGGGCCGCAGCCGGTAGTTGTGCTCCCCGCCCGCCGGCGTCCACGCCAGCACCGGCACCAGCACCGCACCCCGGTCACGCGCCTCGCCCACCGCCCGGTGCAGAGCGGTCAGGCTCCCCAGCGAGCCACTGACTCCGACGATGACGCGTGCGCCGTCCGACATGATCCTTCACTTTCCGGTATTCAATCGTCCCATTGCTTGGCGATTATGGTTCCACAGGGGACCATGGCCTGCAAATCGAAGGCTTTAACTGTATATGGCCTTGCATCGTACAGGCGGGCAACGCCTCCGCCGCCGGTAATTCGCTGGCGGCCGACCGACGGCCCTCGCCACCCTGGTCGACGTGCCCCTGTCGAACACCCCCGAGCCGACGGCCCCTGCGCCGACCGGCGGCCTGCCGCCCCACCTGGGCGGCTGAGGAGGCGGGCGGCCGAGGGGCCGGGCAACCCGGCGGCGGCATACGATCAGCGAATGAGCAAGCGTAGTGATTCCTCGTCATCCTCCCCGGTGACGGTGTTCTCGCACGGGTGGGCGCTGCCGTCCGGGGACTCCGTCCTGTCCATCGGCTCGGTCGGGTCGGTGCTGTCCATCGGTTCGGTCGGCTCGGTGCTGTCGGTCGGCTCCGTCGGCAGTTTCCTGTCGATCGGCTCGGCCGGTTCGGCGGCCTCCGCGCTGTCCATCGGCTCGTGGCTGAGCGTCGGCTCGCTGCTCTCCGCGAACTCCCGGTGGTCGGTGCTGTCCTGGCGCTCCCGGCGGGGCCTGATGGTGGCGGGCACGGTCGCGCTCGCCGCAGGAGCGGCGCTCGCGGGCGGGTCGGCGTCCGCCCGCCGCCGACGGTAAGGCCCGGCATGGCGACCAAGCTCCCCCCGATCGGCCCCTCGCTCGGCCCTCTGCTCGGCCCCTGGATACGGCGACTGCCGCGCAATCCGGCGTTCTGGTACGTGGCCGCGCTGGCCGCGATGTGGCCGGTGCTGCGACTGCTGCCGCCCGAACGGGTGCACGCGCTGCGCACCTGGGCGTCCACCGACCTCGGCAATCTGCACCTGTGGCCGGACGGCCATCCGATCGAGTCGCTGACCGTCTCGGTGTTCGTGCCGCAGGACACCATCTGGGTCTGGCCGGTGTTCGCGCTGTCCCTGTTCGCGGTGGTCGGGGCGCTCGGCGCCCGCCGGGCGGTGGCCTCCGTGGCCCTCGTCCACGTCGCGGCGACCGCCCTCACCGAGGGCCTGGTGTGGTGGCGGATCGAGCACGGCTCACTGCCGGCCGAGGCCGCGCACGCGATGGACACCGGCCCGTCCTACGTCGTGGTCACCGCCCTGACGCTGGCCGCCACCCGGGCCCGCCCGGTGTGGTCGCGGGCGGTCTGGCTGCTGATGCTGGCGGTGGCGGCCCCCGCGCTGCTGGCCGGCCTCCCGGACGGCGAGACCGCCGCCGTCGGCCACCTGGCCTCGCTGCTCGCGGGCCTCGCCCTCGCCGCCGCCCACCGCTTCGGCCTCCCGCCACTGCGCCGCCGACCCCACCCCGCACCCCGACCCGAGCCCGGTTCCACCGGGCCGGACCCGCGCCCCGAGCGGGTCCCGTCCCGCTGAAGCACCGCCGAAGCACCGCCGAAGCACCGCTGCGGTACTGGCCGCCGGCCGACGAGGCCGTCGCCCCCGGCGACCCGGGTCCGCGCGGGTGACGCTCGCCCGGGCCACGGCATCGCCGACCGCGACACGCGGAGCACGCCCCTCATCGTGTGGGCACGAACCTTCCCCCACCGAGGAGCACGCATGTCCACGCTGAGACCACATCGGCGAAAGTCCCTCACCGCAGCCGCTCTGACGGGCTCCCTGCTGGCCGTCCTGATTCTGTCCGGCAGCGCGGCCGGAAGCCCCGGCCCGCGAACCCTCCGACCCGGGATCCCGGGCACCGCCCTCACCTGGGGCAGCAACGTCGAGGGCCAGCTGGGCGACGGCACCACCGTCGAGCAGAGCACCTCCCCCACCCCGGTCTGCGGGGCGGCCCCGTGCACCGACCCGCTCCAGGGAGTGATCGCCGTCTCGGGCGGTGACCGGCACAGCGTGGCGCTGCGCTCCGACGGCACCGTCGTCACCTGGGGCGACAACACCCACGGTCAGCTCGGCGACGGCACCACCACCAACAGCACCACCCCCGTCCGGGTCTGTGCCGTGGGGCAGATCGCGCCCTGCTCCGCGTTCCTGGACGACATCGTCGCCGTGGCCGCGGGCGCCGCCCACACCACGGCGCTGCGCGCGGGCGGCACGGTCGTCACGTGGGGGCTCAACGAGCACGGCCAGCTCGGCAACCCGATCACCACGGACAGCAGCACTCCCGTCCCGGTCTGCCTCACGAGCGACTGCGGCTACCTGCTGAACGACGTGGTCTCCATCGCAGCCGGCGCCGAGCACAACCTCGCCCTGCACACCAACGGCGAGGTCGACACCTGGGGCGACGACCGCCACAGCCAGCTGGGCCGGCCCACCAGCACCGGCCAGGTCTTCCACGTCTGCGCCTCGGACCCGTTCGACTACTGCCGCCCGCTCCAGAACGTGGCGTCGGTCGCCGCCGGCGGCGACCACAGCGTCGTGGTGCGGCTCGACGGCACCGTCCAGGCCTGGGGCGAGAACGACCTCGGGCAGCTCGGTGACGGCACCACCACCGAGCAACTGGTGCCGGTGCACGTCTGCGACACCGGTGCGATCGCACCGTGCGGCGCCCTGCTGTCCGGCGTCACCGCGGTGGCCGCAGGCGACAAGCACACCGTGGCCCTCCGGTCCGACGGCGGCGTCCGCGTCTGGGGAGGCGCCGGACGGCTGGGCAACGGCACCGGGGACGGCAGCACCACCCCGGTGGCAGTCTGCGCGGAGGGTGCGACCGCGCCCTGTGCCGACCTGCTCTCCGGTGTCACCGCGCTCGCCGCCGGCGGCGGCCACAGCGTGGCGCTGGCCTCCGACAGCACCGTCCTGACCTGGGGCGGCAACGAATCCGGGGAACTCGGCAACGGCACCTCCGGCACCGCCGGCAGCAACGCGCCGGTCCACGTCTGCGCCGCCGGTCAGAGCGCGCCGTGCGACGGGCAGCTCACCTGCGCCGTGGCCGTCGGCGCCGGCTACAGCCACACCCTCGCCGTGATCCGGCCCTGACCACGAGGGGAGCCCCCGGCGGTCCGGGGGCTCCCACCCGGCACGCTCGGCGCGGGTCGACGAGCTCCTGGGCGAAGACCGTCCCGAGGGGCTCGGGGCCCGCATACCGCCGGCAGTCCCACTGGCGCACCTCCTCCCGCCGTCCCGTGTCCGGATGTGACAGGGAATCGTCATTGCCGCCGTCCGGCCGCCCGGCCGAGGATGGACCCATGCCTACTCCGCACCGGGTCGTCATCGCGGTCTTCCCCGATGTCGACCTCCTCGACGTCACCGGCCCGGCCGAGGTGTTCGCGCTGGCCAACCGGGAGACCGGTGGCCGGGCGGGCTATCAGGTCCGGCTCGCCGGTCCGGTCGGCGGCGCCGTCCGGACCTCGGCGGGGGTGCGGCTGCTCGCCGACCTCTCCTTCGCCGAGGTCGGCGCGGACGTGGACACCCTGCTGGTGCCGGGCGCGGTCGAACTGACCGGCCACGGACCGGTGGCCAAGGTCGACACCACCGTCGTCGACTGGGTGCGCGAGACCGCGCCGCACGCGCGCCGGGTGGCCTCGGTGTGCGTGGGCGCCCACGTCCTGGCGGCGGCCGGCCTGCTGGACGGGCGGACGGCGACCACCCACTGGTCGACCGCCGCGCAGCTCGCCGCCGATCATCCCGAGGTGACGGTCGACCCCGACCCGATCTTCGTGCGCACCGACCGGGGCCGGCTGTGGACCGGGGCCGGCATCAGCGCCTGCCTCGACCTCGCCCTCGCCCTGGTGGCCGAGGACCAGGGCGAGCGGACCGCGCTGGCGGTGGCCCGGCAGCTGGTGATGTACCTCAAGCGGCAGGGCGGGCAGAGCCAGTTCTCCGTCCCGCTGAGCCACCCGGCCACCGAGCGGCGCGACATCGACGAGCTGCTGCGGTGGATCGCCGAGCACCTCGACGGCGACCTCTCCACCCCGGCCCTGGCCGCCCGGATGTGCCTCAGCGAGCGGCACTTCGCCCGCGTCTTCACCCAGGAGACCGGCACCGGCCCGGCCGGTTACGTCGAGGCGGCCCGGGTGGAGGCGGCCCGGCGCCTGCTGGAGACCACCGACCGGCCGCTCGACCAGGTCGCGGCAGCGGCCGGACTCGGCTCGGCGGAGACCCTCCACCGGGCCTTCCGCCGCCGGCTCGCCCCCCCCCCGGCCGCCTACCGCCGCCGCTTCCGCACCCCGACCGGCTGACACCTGCCCCTTCCTCCGCGCCGTTCCCTTCCTTCCCCATGCCCCGAAACAAGCAAAATGTCCCGGAAAGGCACCCTTGTGACCACGCACACCACCACCCCGGCCACTCCCCTGCGCACCGTGATCGGCCTGGACGACCGGCTGCCCCGGCTGGCCGACTCCGTCCTCCTCATGATCGATTTCCAGAACACCTACCGCACCGGCGTGATGGCCCTGGACGGCGCCGAGGAGGCCCTCGCCTCCGCCGCCGACCTCCTGCGGCGCGCCCGCGCGGCGGGCACCCCGGTGATCCACATCGTCAACGACGGCGGCCCGGGCACCCCGTACGACATCCGCGCCGACATCGGCGCCATCAGCCCCGAGGTCGCGCCCCTCGCCGGCGAACCCGTCCTCGTCAAGACCTTCCCCGACGCCTTCCACGCCACCGAGCTCACCGCGACCCTCACCGCCCTCGGCTTCGCCCCGGAGAGCGGCAAGGACCTCGTCCTGGCCGGCTTCATGACCCACATGTGCGTCACCTTCACCGCCCAGGGCGCCTTCCGCCTCGGCTACCGCCCCACCGTCGTCGCCTCCACCACCGCCACCCGCCCCCTCACCGCCCCCGACGGCACCCTCCTCCCCCGGCCGCCCTCCCAGCCTGACCGCCCCGGAGCTGATCCGCCGGAGGGCCCGCACCGGGTGGTGCGGGCCCTCCGGCAGCTCGGGTCCGACGGGGTTCAGGCGCGGCGGCGGGCGGTCCGGGCGGTGCGGACCGCGTGGACGAGGATGCCGGCGAGGAGGAAGAGGACGCCCTGGCAGATGGCGGCGTAGCCGGAGCCGACGGCGAGCCAGGCGGAGAAGGCGAAGGCGCCGAGGGCGAGGGTGAGGTCGCGGGCGAGGCGGGCGGGGGCGACGCGGGTGCGGTCGCCGCGCAGCAGCCAGCGGAGTTGGGCGGCGGTGGAGAGGAGGTAGGGGACGGTCGCGGTGAAGGTGGTGACCAGTACCAGGGTGTCGAAGGCGGACTTCGCGCCGGAGGCGAAGTTGAGGACGGTGAGCAGCGAGGCGAGGGTGACGCCGACCAGGACGCCGACGACGGGGACGCCGCGGCGTTCCACGGTGAAGACGGCGGGGAACAGGCCGTCCTTGGCGGCGGCGCACGGGGCCTGGGCGGAGAGCAGGGTCCAGCCGTTGAGCGCGCCGGTCATCGAGACGAGGGCGGCGACGGCGACGGCCGTTCCGCCCCAAGAGCCGCCGAAGACGGTGTTCACGGCGTCGGAGAAGGGCGCGGTGGAGTGGATCAGCCGCTCGTGGGCCACGGAGCCGAACACGGCGAGCGTGCCCAGCAGGTAGACCACCGCGGCACCGGCGGTGCCGAGCACGCTGGCGCGGCCGACGTTGCGTTCCGGGTCGCGGACCTGGCCCGCGCTCATGGCGGCCGACTCCACGCCGAGGTAGCTGAAGAGCAGGATCGCCGCGGCGGCCGTCGTCCCGCCGAGCCAGCCCTCGCCGGTCGCGTCGAAGGGGCCGAGGTTCGCCGGGTCGAAGGCGGTGAGACCGGCCACCGCGACCACCATCAGGGCGACGAACTTGAGGACGGTGGAGACGAGTTGGACGGTGCCGACGTAGCGGGTACCGGCCAGGTTGGCGAGCGCGGGCAGCCATTGGACGGCGAGCGCGCAGGCGAGAGTGAGGCCGGTGGAGTGGCCGAGGGGCCACAGCACGTCGAGGTAGCCGACGGCGGCGACGGCGAGGGCGGCATTGCTGACCCAGGTGGTGATCCAGTACGACCAGGCGGCCAGGAAGCCGGCGAAGTCGCCGAACGCCTCGCGGGCGTAGACGTACGGGCCGCCGGTGCGCGGGTCGCGGCGCGCGAGCCGGCCGAAGACCAGGGCCAGGGTGATCGCCCCGACCGTCAGCACGGCGAAAGCGAGCAGGCTGACCGTCCCGTAGGGGGCCACGGCGGCGGGGATCATGAAGATGCCGCCGCCGATGATGTTGCCCATCACCAGCGCGGTCGCAGTCGGCAGGCCGAAGCGGCGGCCGGCGGGGGCCGCAGCCGGGGCGTGGGGCGGGAGCGACGGCGCGGGCGTCGGGTCGACGTCCGTCCGTGCGGGTCGGGGTGCCTGCCGGGTCGCGGCCGGGCTGGTCTGCATGGGGGCGTCGGGCCTTTCCTGTCCTGCGCGCTCGGTGGAGCGGACGCCCATGCTGGTGCAGGCGGCACCTTGTACCAAATCGGTGGGATTTGTTCTCCGGACGGGGCCGCCGGCCGGAAAACCTCCGGTCGCGAAGCACCCGGACGGTCACTCGTCCGGTGCCGCCGCGGCGGCCGGGATCAGCCAGTCACCGCAGCGGCCCGGCCGGACGCGTCGGCCGGGGCGTCCGGCAGGAGGTGCACCGGCAGGTCCGCCCGGCGCTTGACCCTGAGCTTGCGGTAGGAGCTGGTCAGATGCTGTTCGACGGTGCTGACGGTGATGAAGAGCTCATGGGCGATCTGACGGTTGGTCCGGCCGCGCGCGGCCAGCTCGGCCACCCTGAGCTCGGCCCGGCTCAGTCCGACGGCCGGCAGCACTCCCGGCCCGCGTTCGCCGCGTTCGCCACGCGCGCTGCGCGCACCGCGTTCACCGCGGGCGTCGGGCACGCCGACTTCCCGCTCCTTCTCCACCGACCACATGAGCTGTCATCCCCCGATGAACATGCGCGACCGCACGATTCTGCCATGCGCCCGGCGGACGCATCCACCGGTCGCGCGGGCGGCGGCACCCCGGCCACCGCCCGTCGACCCGGCGTCAGCCCGAGGTGTGCCGCAGGATGTCGAGGACCTCGCCGGTGATCGCGGCCTCGTTCTGCTCGAAGGCCGGCCCGGTCAGCAGCTCCGGCTGCTCCGGGAGGCCGGTGAGCACCGGGGTGTGCAGGTGACCGCCGGGCAGTTGCGGGGCGAGTTCCAGGCGCAGCCGGTTGGTGCGGTAGGCGACCTCGTTGGAGAGGTAGCCCCCGCCGCCGCCGGCGACCGCCCGCGAGCCGGGGGTCGGCCCGTCCTCCCGGTCGACCGGGCCGGTCCCGCCGGCCGGGATCTCGGTGACGGTGGTGTTCAGCAGCACCGGGTAGGGCTGCTGCACGGCGGTCATCGGGCCGGTGGGCAGGCTGGTGGCGATGAACTCGGCGCCCGGGCCGAGCCCCGGGGCGGTGACGGGGTGGTCCCGGGTGCCGCCGGAGAGCGCGCCGATGTTGTCGGGGTAGGGGTCGGCGGAGCGGGAGCGACCGGCCCAGGCCTCCAGGGTGAACAGCCCGGGGTAGCCCTGGCTGATGGTGGTGATGAGGTCCGCGGCGCGGGGGCCGCGGGCGAGCCGAGGGGCGTAGGCGCGCTCGACCATGCCGAGGTCGAAGTCGCCGTAGCGGACCGGGAGGAGCACCGAGCGGATCTCGGCCGGGGTGCCGTCGGCCAGGGTGATCCGGCGGCCGTCGAGTTGCAGCGCCGCCGAGCCGGAGGGGTTGGCGCGGCGCGGCTCGGCGTCCAGGCCGAAGGGGTCGAAGCCGCTGATGAAGATCCGCCGCACGCCCGGGCGCCCGCTGAACCCGCTGTCGGCCAGTCCGCGCGAGGCGTCCTCGAAGCGCTGCCGCAGCGCGGCCGGGTCGACGCTGAAGCCCGGCTGCCAGCGCGCGAGCCGGACGGTCATGGCGACCCTGGTCCAGTAGAGCGGCCGGTCGTCGGTGCTCGGCAGGTCGCCGCCGGGGCGGCGGCCCTGGGCGCGGTCCACACCGGCCCGCCAGAGCGCCCCGCCCCAGGCGTCGAGGAGCCGACCGGCCTCGTCGGCGTTGCGGGCGGTGCACAGCGCGGCGGGGAACCGGGCGACGAAGTCGCCGAAGCCCCCGCGTTCGGTCAGCGCGGCGGTCCGCGGGTCCGCGGTGCGGGCCTGTTCCCGGTCGAGCGGCGCGGACTCGACGGTCCGGCAGCCGGGACCGGCCGCGTGGGCGGTGGCAGCGGTGGGGAGGATCGAGGCGGCGAGAGCGCCGATGAGGGTCGCGGTGAGCGCGGCCCGGCGCCGAACGGTCGTCATGGCGTGGACATTACAGAGGCCCTCCCGGCTCCACCAGAGCGCCTCACCACCGCCACGCACAGTGACCACGGGCCGCACCGGTCTGCGGAGACCCGCAGCGGAGGCGGTCTCCACCCCCCTGGCGGGTCACGCCCCGTAGCGGTTTACTGGGAGTGAGCAGGGCAGAAACGGAGGCCCGGCGATGGAATGTCCCCACCCACCCGGATTCCACACCGAGGTCCGCGAGCACTACGCGGCCACCGGCGCCGAAGTGGCCCGGCTGCTGCGCTCGGCACCCGAGGACCTCTGGACCGCACCCACCCCGTGCCGCGACTGGGACGTGCGCACACTGGTGAACCACCTCGCCGCCCAGCACCTGTGGGTGTGCCAGGCGATCGCCGGCTACACCCCGGCCCAGATCGGCCGCCGCTTCGAGGGCGACGTCCTCGGCCGCAACCCGCTGGGCGTCTGGACCATGGCCGTGCGCAGCGCCCAACGCGCACTCGCCCGGCCCGGCGCCCCCGACCTCCTGGTCCACCTCGGCTACGGCGTACGGGACGCCGGCGGTTACGCCCGCGAGCTGGTAGCCGAGACCGTCGTCCACAGCTGGGACCTCTCCCGGGCCCTCGGCGAGCACGGCCGGATGCCCCCGGGCTCCGCCCGCTACGCGCTCGCGGAGTTCCACGGCTACCGCGACCTGGCCGGCACCGGCCGCTTCGACCCACCGTTCGCCGCGCCGCCGGGCGCGGACGCCGAGGACCAGCTCCTGGCCCTCACCGGCCGCGACCCGGCGTGGTCGGCCGACCGCATCTGACGCCGCCGTGTTTCCCGCGACGGCCCCGGGCGGATGCGGAAGGTCCGGGGGGCTCAGAACATCAGGTCGTAGCCGGCGTCCTCGTTCGCGCTGAAGTTGGCGTTGCCGTTGGCGTCGGCGAACCGGAGCGTGCCACCGACGACGGAGCCGGTGAACTCCTTGAGCTTGACCCCCTCGTGCGCGACGGAGGCGAGCACGGCGATGGCGAGCTCCGAGCCTTCGTCGAACTTGAGCTGGAGCGTGCAGTAGACGCTGTCGGCCTCCGCGCCGGCGACCATCTTCGTACAGAGGCCGTACGCGGTACCGGGGTCGCTTCCCCTGGTGGCCTTGAAGGTGGCCTTGGTGGCGTAGGGGACACCGACGTCCGGGATCGCGCCGCCCGCCAACGGCGCCGCCACGCTGTCGATGACGAGGTCGGGCTTGACGGCCGCCCGGACCGAACGGTGGGTGTCCGCCCGGTCCTGACCGTCCGCCAGTGCCGGCACGCCCATCGCGGCGGTCGCGCCGACCACCAGGGCGGCGACAGCCACGGGGAAGGGCTGCTTGAAGAAGAAGGGTCGTCCCACGGGTTGCTCCAGGGTCGTGACGGGGTGGGCCTGTTGGCCGATCCGTATCCGAGCGCACCGTTCGTGGGCGGATCGCCCACCCCGCGCGGACGGACACGGAGTTCCACTCCAACGGGTGACGCGCACTCCCCCGATCGCCGACGGGCACACCGGACCGGCCACCCCGGCATGCCTACCGGGGCGACCGGTCAGCGGGCGAGGCGGCCCAGGAGGGCGGAGGCGGAGGTGATGCCGAGGGCGGTGGCCAGGGTGAGGACGCCGAAGTCCAGCAGCAGGTGCGAGGGGGTGCCGATCAGCAGCCCGCGCAGGGCGTCGACCTGGTAGCTGAGCGGGTTGGCCAGGCTGATCGCCTGGAGCCAGCCCGGCATCAGGTCGACCGGGTAGAGGGCGTTGGAGCCGAAGAACAACGGCATCGTGATGGCCTGTCCAATGCCCATGAGACGGTCGCGGGTGAGCACGATCCCGGCGATGGTCATCGAGAGGCAGGAGAAGAAGGCCGAGCCGAGGACCACCACCGCGACGACTCCGAGCAGCCGCAGCGGGTTCCAGGTCATCGCCACCCCGAGCACCGCCGCGAGCAGCACGACCACGACGGCCTGGATGACTGCCTTGACCCCGGCGGCGAAGGCCTTGCCGGTGACCAGGGCGGCTCTCGGGGTCGGTGTCACCAGCAGTTTGGTGAGCACGCCGGAGTCCCGCTCCCAGATGATCATGATGCCGTAGAAGATCGCCACGAACATCGCGGACTGCGCGATGATCCCGGGGGCCAGGTAGTCCAGGTACGGGATCCCGTCGGTGGGGATCGCCTTCAGCCGGGTGAAGGTCTCGCCGAAGATCAGCAGCCAGAGCGCGGGCTGGATCGCCCGGGTGTAGACCTCGGTCCGGTCGTGGCGCAGCTTCTGGAGCTCGACCACGCACATCGCGGCGACCCGGGCGGGCACCTGGCGCCAGCCGGTGCGGGGCGGCGGGGGCACCAGCAGCAGGCCCAGGTCGAGTCCCAGGTCGAGTGCGTCAGCCGACGCGGTTGGCTGTGCGGCGGGTCCGGCGGACATCGTTGAAGTCTCCTTCCGTACCCTCGCCGCGGGCGAGGCCGCGGCCCGAGAAGTGGCGGAACACGTCGTCGAGCGTGGGATCGGGCAGTGCGGAGTCCTGCTCACGGACCCGGGTCTTGAGTTCGTCGGGGGTGCCCAGCGCGCGGATCCGGCCCCGGTCCATGAGGGCGATCCGGTCGCAGTGGCGGTCGGCCTCGTCCATGTAGTGGGTGGTCACCAGCACCGTCATCCCGGTGGCGCGGCGGACGGCGTCGACCCGCTCCCAGACGCTCGCGCGGGCGATCGGGTCCAGGCCGATGGTGGGCTCGTCCAGCACCAGCAGCCGTGGGGCGCTGACCAGCGCCTGGGCGAGTTCCAGCCGTCGCACCATGCCGCCGGAGTAGGTGCCGGCCGACCGGTCGGCGGCCTCGGTGAGGTCCACGGCGGCCAGGGCCTGGGTGACCCGCGCGGACCGTTCGGCGCGCGGCACGTCGAAGACCCGGGCGAACAGCGCGACGTTCTCCCGGCCGGTCAGTCCGGCGTCGGCGGAGAGCTGCTGCGGGACGTAGCCGAGCAGCCGGCGGACCTCCGCCCGGCGCCCGGCCGCGTCGTGGCCGAAGACCCGGACCATCCCGGCAGCGGTCGGCAGCAGGGTGGTGATCGCCCGGATCGTGGTGGTCTTGCCGGCGCCGTTGGGGCCGAGCAGGCCGAAGACCTCGCCGGCCCGCACGGTCAGGTCGACGCCGTCGACGGCCCTGGTGTCGCCGCCCTTCCGCCGGCCCCGGCGGAAGGTGTAGGTCAGGCCGCGGCAGACCACCGCTTCGTCCGGCCCGGTCGTCATGGTCCGGTCCTCCCTCCGGCGGCCGGGGCCGCCGTGCCCGGTTCGCCCGCGCGCTCGCGCAGGCCCGTCGCCACTCCGCGCAGCGCGGGCAGCGCGGCGGCCAGCGCCGCCCGGTCGGCGGCGGGCAGCCCCGCCACCACCTCGCCGACCAGCGCCTCCCGCCGGGCCCGCCAGGCCGTCAGCCGCTCCACGGCCTCGCCGGTGGCGTACAGCAGGGCGGCCCGGCGGTCGGCCGGGTCCACCTCGCGGCGCAGCAGGCCGAGCGCGACCAGCTGGTTGACCAGGGTGGAGACCGAGTTGGCGGCCAGGCACAGCTCGGCGGCGGCGTCGGAGACCCGCAGACCGGGGAAGTCCGTCACCAGCCGCAGCAGTTCGACCTGGGCGCCGCGCAGCCGGGGTTCGCTCAGGCCCTCGCGCAGCCGGCGTCGCACCAGGCGCTGGATCCCGACGAGGAGGGTGGAGAACTCCTCGCCCAGCGCCGGGTCGGGCGGGTCCGGGGCGGTCGCACTCATACCTCCGATTTTAGCTCTCAGTGAGAGCTTTCTGTCGAGGGGCGGGACGGTCGACGTCCGATTCACGCCGGACCGACTCCCCTTCGCCCTGGTGGACTTCGACGCGGACCGCGCTCCGTCGCCGGACGCCGTGTCCGCCCCACCCCTCGGAGAACAGGAGCTTCCGCCGTGCCCGAGACAGAGACAGAGCCCGGCCCCCGGCTGCCCGGCCCGCCCGCCGCCACCGCACCGCCGGGACCCCCGCCCCGCGACAACGCGCGGAACCGGCGCGGAACCGGGGGCCTGCCGGCCGTCCTCGCCGTCACGGCGGGCGTCTTCGCCATCGTCACCACCGAGATCCTCCCGGTCGGGCTGCTCGGCCCGATCGGCGCGACCTTCCGGATCTCCGACGGCACGACGGGCCTGATGATGACCCTGCCCGGCCTGGTCGCCGCCGTGGCCGCGCCCGTAGTCACCGTCGCGACCCGGCGGGCCGACCGGCGCACCGTGCTCTGCGGCCTGCTGCTGCTCCTCGCTCTCGCGGACCTGCTGAACGCGGTGGCGCCCGCCTACGGCGCCGTGCTGCTGGCCCGGGTCGCCCTCGGCCTGGTGATCGGCGCGTTCTGGTCCATCGGTTCCGGACTCGCGCCGCGCCTCGTCCCGACCGAACGCCAGGCCCGGGCCAACACGGTGATCTTCACGGCCGTCCCGCTCGGCTCCGTCCTCGGGGTCCCGGCCGGCGTGCTCCTCGGCTCCCTCGCGGGCTGGCGCGCGGCCTTCGCCGCCATGGCCGCCCTGACGCTGCTCGCGCTGGCCGCCCTGCTGGCGACGCTGCCCCCGCTGCCGCCGCCGGCCACCACCACCGGACTCCCGGTGCTGCGCGGGCTGCTCACCGGCCGGGGCACCCGGGCCGGTCTCGCGGTGACCTTCCTGATCGTGCTGGCCCACTTCGGCGCCTACACCTACGTCACCCCGTTCCTCACCGAGGTCACCCGGGTCGGCCCCGGCACGACCGGCGCCCTGCTGCTCGCCTACGGGGCGGCCGGACTGCTCGGCAACCTGCTCGCCGGCGCCCGCGCGGCCCGCGCCCCGCGCCCGGCCCTCGCCGCGGCCGCCGTCCTGCTGGCGGCCGCCACGCTGCTGCTGCCGGTGCTCGGGACCGGCGGCCCCGGCGCCACGGTCCTGCTGCTGCTCTGGGGAGCGGCCTACGGTGC
>NZ_JZWY01000598.1:0-7844 GCF_000966955.1 Streptomyces sp. NRRL S-495 | reverse complement strand
GGTCCTGCTGCTGCTCTGGGGAGCGGCCTACGGTGCCGTGCCGGTCTGCTCGCTCAGCTGGTTCCTCGCTGCGGCGCCGCACGCCCCGGAGGCCGCCGGGGTGCTCTTCACCTCCGCGTTCCAGGCCACCATCGGGATCGCCGCGCTGACGGGCGGCGGCGTCGTGGACCGGACCTCCCCCGGCACCGTGCTCGTCCTGGCCGGCCTCGTCGCACTCCTCGCCGCCGGGACCGCGCTGCTGACCGGGCCCTCTCCTGCGGGTCACGTCGCGACCGCACGGCGTGATCCGCGAGGGAGGGCCTAAGCCGGCCCCCAGGGCAGCACGGCGACGAGCACACCCGTGGGCGCAAGGGTGAGCAGCAGGCCGGTCGTCCAGTACGCCCCGGCGGGGCCCGGGTCCGCGTACCGGTGCCGACGGCGGCGGCGCAGCAGGTGGTTGGCCAGCCACCAGAGGCCCGAGAACACCGACAGCACCGGCACCGCGAGCATGAACCACGGCAGCATCCCGTCGTTCTCCGTCGGCTCGCCCCGGGTCCAACCGAGGGCGGCGAGCGGCCAGTTGACGGCGAAGTACCAGAGCAGCCAGATCGGCACCACCGCCGGCAGGCCGAGCAGCAGGTTCACCGCGACGGCGGCGGTCGGGTACGTGCGCATCCGATCAGTATCCACGGGCCCCCGGCGGCCCAGGCCGGGCGGGCTCAGCCCCGGCCGGGCAGTCCCAGCCCAGGCCGGGCGGGCTCAGCCCCGGCCGGGCAGTCCCAGCCCAGGCCGGGCAGGCTCAGCCCAGGCCGGGCGGGCGGCGGTCGGCCCAGGGGTGGGCTAGCTCCAGCGTGCGGGACACCTGGAGCAGCAGGTCCTCGCGCCACGGTGCGGCGACGAGCTGGACCCCGACCGGCAGACCGGTCGCGTCGTCGTGGTGGACGGGCAGCGAGACGGCCGGCTGGCCGGTCACATTGAACAGGGAGGTGAACACCGCCATCGGGTAGCTGTTCCGCAGTGCCGCCGGCGGATCCTCGGCGGTACCGGCCCGCCAGGCGCCGATGCGCGGCGGCAGGCAGGCCATGGTGGGCGTCACCAGCAGGTCGAACCCGGCGACGAAGCCCTCGACGATGCGCCGCGACATCCGCTGGGCCCGCCGCACCCCCTCCGCGTAGGCCCACGAGTCGATCGCGTGCGCCGCGTCGCGCAGCGCCCGGTTGTGCGGCTCGATCCGCTCCGGGTCGGCCAGCGGCACCCCGGCGGCGCCGATGTTCCACATGGCGGTGAACTCCGTGACCAGTTCCTCGGTCGGCGGCAGCGGGAGCGGGGTGTCGACGATGTGGTGGCCCGCCGCTTCGAGCGTGCGCAGGACGGTCTCGACGGCCGCCACGCAGACCGGGTCCACGGCGATCCCGGCCACCGGCGGGTCCACCAGGACGCCGATCCGCAGGCCGGCCGGCGGGTCCGCCCACATCGCGTCGGCGAAGGAGCGGTCCGGGGCCGGGGGCGACCACCAGGCGGTCGGATCGTGGCGGTCGAGCACGTCGAGCACGGCCGCCGTGTCGGCCACGGTGCGGGTGACCACGCCGCCGATGCCGAGCCCCTCGACGACGACGGCCCCGTTGGTCACCCGGCCCCGGGTCGGCTTGAGGCCGACCAGGCCGGTGCAGGAGGCGGGGATGCGGATCGACCCGCCGCCGTCCTCGGCGTGGGCGAGCGGCGCCATCCCGGCGGCGACGGCGACCCCCGCGCCGCTCGACGAGCCGCCCGGCGTCCGCTCCCGGTCCCACGGATTGCGAGTGATGCCGAGCGCCTCGCTCTCGGTGAACGGCAGGCTGCCGAACTCGGAGGTGGTGGTCTTGCCGAGCAGGACGAACCCCGCGGCGAGGAACCGCCGCACGAGCGGCTCCGAGGTCTCGGCCGGCTCCCGGCCGGCGCCCGCGGACCCGTACGTGGTGGGCCAGCCCTGGACGTCCAGCAGGTCCTTGATCGGCAGCGGGACGCCGTGGAACGGCGGGAGCCCGTCGGCGGAATCGGCCCGGACGACCGCGTCGGCGGCGGCGGAGGCGGCCGCGCGGACGGCGTCGTCGTCCCGGAAGCAGAAGGCGTTCAGCGCGGGGTCGAGGGCGTCGATGCGGGCGAGGCAGTCCTCGACGATCTCGACCGGGCTCACCTCCTTCCGGCGGACGGCGGCGGCGAGTTCGACGGCGGAGCCGTAGGCGGTGGCGGGGGTGGTGCCGACGGCGGTTCCGGGGGCGACGGCGGGGGCTGCGACGGTGCCGGGGGCGGCGACGGTGCCGGCTGCTTCGATCGGTGGGTTCATCGCGAACTGTCCTCTCTGAACGGGGCGGTGGGTCCGCTGCTCCAGCGTCGCCCCGGCCCGGGCCCCGCGTATTGGACGAATGTCGCGTAGCCTGGCGGTATGCGCCCCGTCGGTCCGACCCGCGCCCCCGCACCGCTGTGGGACATCGCAACTCCCCCGCGCCCCTGCCGTATCCGGGGTGTCGGCATGGCCGGCTTCCACGCCCTCGCCCCGGTCGACCTGGACGTGGTGCCGTACCCGGCCGTCACGATCGCCCTGGACCTCGGCGACCCGCCGCTCGCCGTCGACGACGCGACCGGCCGCCGGGCGCACGGCAGCGTCGTGGTCGGGCTCGCGCCCGGCAGCGTACGCGGCCACGGCAGTGCCATCACCTGTCTTCAGCTCCGGCTGGCCCCGCCGGTGGCGCACCGGATCCTGGGCGCCTCGGCGGAGTTGGGCGGCACGGTGGTCGGGCTCGACCAGTTGTGGGGCCGCGAGGCCAGGCGGACCGAGGAGCGCCTGCGCGCCACCGCCTCCTGGGACGAGCGCTTCGCGATCGCCGAGGCCGCGCTGGTCCGCCGGTACGCGGACGGCCGGCCGGTGGACCCCGAAGTCGCCTTCGCCTGGGACCAGTTGACCACCCACCGGGGCGCGGTGCGGATCGAGCGGATCGCCGCCGAGATCGGCTGGAGCCGCAAACGGCTGTGGTCCCGCTTCCACGCCCAGACCGGCCTCGGCCCCAAGCACGCGGCCCGGCTGGTCCGCTTCGACGACGCCGCCCACCGCCTCGCCGCGGGCCACAGCGCCGCCCGGGTGGCGGCCGACACCGGGTACACCGACCAGTCCCACCTCCACCGCGACATCAGGACCTTCACCGGCACCACCCCCACCACCCTCGCCACCGCCCCCTGGCTCACCGTCGACCCCACCGCCTGGCCCACCACCCGGCCCGCCGACGATCACTCCTGAACCGGCCGGGCCGGAGCACGGATTCCCGCTCGCCGCCGCGCGGTTCCGTGCCACCCTGAGGTCCCTGGCAGTCGCCCGGGCCCTGGAGGGGGAGGAAGCGTGACGTTCTGGGACCAACTGCCCACCCTGGTCGGCGTCGTCGTCGGCTCGGTCGGCTCGTACACGGCGGCGAGCCTCACCGAACGCAGCCGCTGGCGCCGCGGCCGCGCCGAACGCTGGGACGACCGGCGCTTCCAGATCTACGCGAGCTACGGGAAGATCCTCAAGACCCAGATCAGGATCGCCCAACGGCTCGGCGCCGCCCGCAACTTCGACGGTGTGGTGGACCCCTTGGAAATAGGCGAGGGGCTGGCCGAACTCGCCCGCGCGGAGTCCGAGCGGGCCGCCGAGTGGGAGTCGATGCTGCTGGTCGGTGACGCCGCGACGGTCGAAGCGGCGCGGTCGTGGCACGAGGAGTGCTGGAACCTGGAGCTGTACGCCCGGGGCCTGCGCTCCGACGCCGCCGGCTGGGTGCGGGCCGAGGAGCGGCTGAGCCACGCCCGCGACAGGTTCTACCTCTGCGCCCGGAAGGACCTCGGGATCGCCGGTCCGCCGCCGCCGTCCGGCAACTGGCCCCGGGCCTGGCAGCACGCCGAGCCCGACCCGGCGGCGGGGCCAGGCACCTCGGCGCCGTGACGCCCGACGGCGGCCCGCCCCCGTCCCGGCGCCACCGCGACCGCCGCGCACGGCTGTTCCGGAGCGGCAGGGCCGTGGCGTACCGTGACCGCATGGCTACCAACGCGTCCTCGCGGTACGACGCCGTGATTGTCGGCGGTGGGCACAACGGGCTGGTCGCCGCGGCGTACCTGGCGCGGGGCGGGTACCGGGTGCTGGTGCTCGAACGGCTGGCGCGGACGGGCGGGGCGGCGGTGTCCGCGTCGGCGTTCCCGGGGGTCGACGCCAGGCTGTCGCGGTACTCCTACCTGGTCAGCCTGCTGCCGGCGAAGGTGGTGCGGGAGCTCGGGCTGCGGCTGGAGCTGCGGCGGCGCCGGATCTCCTCGTACACCCCGGCCGTCCGGGACGGGAAGCCGACCGGCCTGCTGGTGGACACGGGCGACCCCGGCCGGACCAGGGAGTCGTTCCGGGCGCTGACCCGGTCCGACCGGGAGTGGCAGGCCTGGCGGGAGTTCTACGGGACGACCGGGCGGGTCGCCGAGCGGGTGTTCCCGACGCTCACCGAGCCGCTGCCGTCACGGGCCGAGCTGCGCCGGCGAATCGGGGACGAGGCCGCCTGGACGGCCCTGTTCGAACGGCCGCTGGGCGAGACGGTCGAGCGCACCTTCGCGGACGACCTGGTGCGCGGCGTCGTCCTCACGGACGCGCTGATCGGCACGTTCACCCATGCCCACGACCCCGCGCTCCGGCAGAACCGCTGCTTCCTCTACCACGTCATCGGCAACGGCACGGGCGACTGGGACGTACCGGTCGGCGGGATGGGCGCGGTGACGGACGCCCTGGCCGGGGCCGCGCTGGCGGCCGGCGCGGAGATCCGGACCGGGCACGAGGTCACCGCGATCGCGGGCGACGGCCGCGGCGACGCCGAGGTGTCGTACCGGCACGCCGACGGCGAGGCGACGGTGGCGGCGCGCCGGGTGCTGGTGAACGCCGCGCCCGCGACGCTGGCGCGGCTGCTCGGCACCGCACCGGAGCCCGCGCCCGAGGGCGCCCAGCTGAAGGTCAACATGGTGCTGCGCCGCCTGCCGCGGCTGCGCGACCCGGTCGCGGACCCGCGCGACGCCTTCGCCGGGACCTTCCACATCGCCGAGGGCTACCGGCAGTTGGAGACGGCGTACGCGGAGGCGGCGGCCGGCCGGATGCCCTCGGCGCCGCCGTCGGAGATCTACTGCCACACCCTCACCGATCCGTCGATCCTCGGCCCGGAGGCCGTCCGGCAGGGACTGCAGACGCTGACCCTGTTCGGCCTGCACATGCCGGCCCGGCTGTTCGGCGACCCGGCGGCCAAGGAACGCGCCCTGGCCGCGAGCCTGGCGCAGCTGGACGCGGTGCTGGCCGAGCCGATCGCCGACTGCCTGGCCGTGGACGCCGACGGCCGGCCCTGCGTCGAGGCGCGGACGCCGCCGGAGCTGGAGCGGGAACTCGGGCTGCCGGGCGGCCACATCTTCCACCGCGACCTGTCCTTCCCGTTCGCCGCCGAGGAGCCGGGTGCGGGTGAAGGGACCGGCGCGGGCGAAGGCACGGCCGCCGCGCGCTGGGGCGTGGCGACGGCCCGGCCGGACGTGCTGCTCTGCGGGGCGGGAGCCGTCCGGGGCGGCGGCGTCAGCGGCATCCCGGGGCACAACGCGGCGCAGGCCGCCCTGAAGGACCTGGCGGCCCCGGCCCGGTAGCACGCGGGGCGGCGTTACGGCCTGACGGGACTTTCAGCAGGTCGGCGCACCGCCGCACGGCGCCCGGGTAAGGTGGTGGATCGTGGCCAGTCGTAAAACGTCGATCATGGAAGCAGCCGCGCGGGTGATCGCGCGGCGCGGGGTGCGCGGACTGCGGGTGGAGGAACTCGCGGCCGAGGCGGGTGTGTCCACCGCGCTGATCTACTACCACTTCAAGGACCGCACCGGGATCCTCCGGCAGACGCTGGAGTTCATCAACGACCGGGCCGAGCGGTACACGACCGAGCGCGACCCGGACGCCCCGCCGCCGACCGCCCGCGAGGAGCTGGAGCAGACGCTGCTGCTGGAGCTCCAGGACACCGTCGAGGTGCGGGAGAACAGCACCGCCTGGGGCGAGCTGCGGGCGAGCGCGGTGTTCGACGAGACCCTGCGCGAGGACCTGGCGCGGGCCACCCGGATCTGGGTGCAGGAGGTCGCCGAACTGCTCGGCGTGGTGCAGCCGATGTCCTCGGCGGTCGCGCTGGCCGGAGCCGCCGAGCGGCTGACCGCGCTGCTGGAGGGCCTCAGCGTGCGCTGGCTCAGCGGGAGCCTGCCGCTGGCGCACGCCCGGACGCTGCTGTCCGAGGCGATCGACACCGAGGTGGCCCGGCTCGGCTCCTGAGCGGAGTCGCCGAACCGGGCATCCGCCGACAGAACACCCTCGATACACCCTCGATCATTACGCTCCGCGATCAGACCGGCGTCATGGGTCATATGATGCCGAGAAGTTTGACTGAACTTTCAGTCAGTGCGACGCTGACAACGCAGGCGGGGTGCAGCCGTCGGCCGTTCCCGTGGTGCGCCGGTGCGTAGCGGCGCGAAGAGTGGATCCGATGGCCCCGTGCACCCCTCCCGGCACCGTCGCACGATCGGAGAGAACCCTCATGACCCGCTTCCACCACGACCGCTCCGCCGAGGACTTCCCCTGGGTGCCGGCGGACGACGTCCCGCACGCGCGGACCTGGATGTCCTGGCCCTCCCGCCGGGGTGTGTGGGGGCTTCGCCTGGGCGGGGTCCAGGAGGACATCGCCCTGATCGCGCGGACCGTCGCCGAGTTCGAGCCGGTGGTGATGTGCGCCCCCGACGACTGGACGGCGGGCAAGGCCCGGGACCGGTGCGGCTCCGCGGTGGAGGTGATCACCGCGATCCCGACCGACGACCTGTGGATGCGCGACACCGCGCCGGTGTTCCGCCTGGACGGCCGCGGCGGCCTGGACGCCGTGGTCCTCAACTTCAACGGCTGGGGCGACAAGCAGGTCCACTACGACGACGCCCTGGTCGCCGAGCGCCTCGCCACCCGGCGCGGCCTGCGGTACACCTACGCGGACTTCGTCGGCGAGGGCGGCGCGATCGAGACCGACGGCGACGGCACGGTGATGGCCACCGAGAGCAGCCTGGTCAACAAGAACCGCAACCGGGGCATGAGCCGGGACGAGATCGAGGACGCCGTCCTGGAGGCCTACGGCGCGGACACCATGATCTGGCTGCCCGGCATCAAGGGCCAGGACATCACCGACGACCATGTGGACGTCACCTCGCGCTTCGTCCGGCCCGGTGTGGTGATGGTCCAGCTGCCACCCGCCGACCGCAACGACGCCTGGGCCAAGGACGCCCGCGAGCAGTTCGCCCTCCTCTCGGCCGCGACCGACGCCAGGGGCCGCCGGCTCCAGGTGATTCCCGTGCACGGTCCCGACACCGTCCGCTCCCGCAGCTCCAAGTTCGTCGACTCCTACCTCAACTTCCACCTCGTCAACGGCGGCGTCATCACCGCCCAGTTCGGCGACGCGTACAAGGACGCCGCCGCGAAGGAGGCGCTCGCCGCGGCCTTCCCGGGCCGCGCCGTGGTGCAGATCGACGTCGACCGCCTGATGGCCGGGGGCGGCGGCATCCACTGCTCGACCATGCAGGAGCCGCTGCCGCAGTCGCTGCCGTAGTCCGCGCCGAAGTCCGCACCGAAGTCCCCGCCGCGGCGCCGGCCCCGACCCCGGCGCCGCCGGCACGCCCTGCCCCCACCGACCCCGTCCCCGTCCCCGTCCCCGTCCCCGTCCCCGTCCCCGTCCCCAGCCGGAGGATCCGAATGACCAACGCCATGTCCCGCCGTACCGTGATGCGTTCCCTCGCCGGCGCCGGAGTCGGCGCCCTCGTCCTCGGCCTCACCGCCTGCGACCCCA
>NZ_JZWY01000085.1:0-49793 GCF_000966955.1 Streptomyces sp. NRRL S-495 | reverse complement strand
GGCCCGCGGCTCTCGGCGGCGCCGGGCAGCACGGCGGCGAGCGGTCCGGGGACCGGCCGGCCGGCGGCGCCCAGCGCGGCGGAGAGCCGGTGGAAGCCGCCCAGGGCGCCCGGGGCGGCGGCGAACGGCAACTGCCGCTCGCCGAGCGCCAGCCGGGGGCCGGCGGAGCGCAGCGGGCGGGCGTCGGCGGCCAGGGCCAGCAGCCGGCCGGCCGGGCCGTCCAGCGGGTAGGCCCACCAGAGCACGTCCCGCAGGTGCTCCTCGCGGTCGACCACGGGCAGCTGCCCCGCCCAGGCGGCGCCGTCGGAGGTCAGCTCGGCGAGGGTGGTGAAGGTGTCGCGGCGGCGACGGCCGACGGCGCCCGGCCCGGCCTGGCCCGGCACGCTGCGCGGCTCGGCGGCGGGCAGCAGGCCGGCGGCCGGCCGGTCGTGGACGGCCTCGGCGCGGTGTCCGAACAGCTCCTCGGCGGCCCGGCTCCACTGGGCGATCCGCCCCTCGCGGTCGACCAGCACGACGGCGAGCCGGACCAGGGCGACCACCCCCGACGGCTGGTCGCCCGGTGCGGTGCCGGGCTCCGGAGCGGTGCCCGTCGGACGCGGTGTGGAGTTTGGATCGTCCACCATGGATTCGGTCTGCTCCCGCCTGGCCGCCACGCCTGGAGACGGCCGGTTCTCCGGAGGAAGGCATGCTGTGCGGATACCAGCGAAGCACGGACCGGCCGGGACTCGATAGCGAAACGGGGAGATTCCTCGGTATCAGTTGCGTGTCACACGCCGTGCGCCCCTCCGCACTCCCCGTCCGGCCCGCAGGCCGGGCCGGGTACGGGCGGTAGGGTCGCAGCACGGGCCAGGCCGGCCCCGCACCGGACAGCAGGAGACGGAGGCCAGAGGTGACCGCGCAGATCCCCGTCCGCTGGACGGATCCGCAGCAGGGGGAGCTGGAGGAGCGGGTCGAGGCCGCCGAACTCGCCTGGCTGACCATGGACGTCGACGTGCGGACGCTGCGCGTCGAGATCGACAACTTCGCGCTGATCCACCACCAGCTGCTCGGTCCGCTCTACGCCCGGCTGGACGAGCTGGACGCGCTGCTGGCCGAGGCCGTGGCCACCCGCACCGGGCTCCCGGAGGACCTCCGGCGGGCCCACGAGGCGCGGCAGCGGGTGGAGGACATGCCGGACCTGGACGCGCTGTTCGACAGCGTCCAGGCGCAGGAGGACGCCCCGCCGCCGCCCGCGCCGGTCCGGGTGCGTCCCGGCCGGGACGCCCAGCGGATCTACCGCGAGCTGGTGCGCCGGGCCCACCCCGACCTGTCCACCGACCCGGCCGAGCAGGAGCGCCGGGCGGCGTTCCTGGCCCGGGTCAACGAGGCCTACGCGTACGGCGACACCGGCGCCCTGGAGACGCTGTCCGCCGAGTGGTCCACCGCGCCCGAGGCCGCGCCCGCGACCGACTCCCCCGACCGGCTCGGCTGGCTGCGCCGCCGGCTGGAGTGGCTGACCGGGCGGATCGGCGAGCTGGCCGCCGAGCAGGTCCGGCTGGAGCGCAGCGCGATGGGCGAACTGCTCGCGCTGGCCCCGCAGGACCCGGACGGGCTGCTGGCCGAGCTGGCCGAGCAGCTGCTGGCCAGGGCCGCCGCCCAGCAGGCCGAGCTGGAAGGGCTGCTCGGCGGCCGTCCGGTGGGGGACAATGACGGCGCCGATCCCGAAGCCCAGGAGAACCAGACGATGTTCGCGCAGATCCCCACCATCGACGCCGCCGCCGTGCCCGCCGACGCCGCCCTGCTGGACGTCCGGGAACAGGACGAATGGGACGCCGGACACGTGGCGGGCGCGCTGCACATCCCGATCGGCGAGGTCGTCGCCCGGCTCGGCGAGCTGCCGGACGAGAAGCTGTACGTGCTCTGCCGGGTCGGCGGGCGCTCCGCGCAGGTCGTCCAGTACCTGGTGCAGAACGGCCGGGAGGCGGTCAACGTGGACGGCGGGATGTACGCCTGGGACGGCGCCGGCCGCCCGATGGTGAGCAGCGGCGGGCAGGACGCCTTCGTCCTGTAGGGCGTCTCCGAGGGGGAACGGACGACGGGGGGGAAGCATGAGCGGGGAGACCGGGACGCGGCCGGCCGGGGCCGAGGAGGTGCCGGCCGAGGTCGCCGCCGCGCTCGCGGCGCTGCGGCGCTCGGTGCTGCTGCTGTCGGGGGCGACGCTGGTGGTCGAGCTGGTCGGCCAGCTGCTGCTGGCGGCGGGCCACTCGACGGCGGCCATCGTGGCCGCCGCGGCCGGCGGGCTGCTGCTGCTGATCGCCGTGCCGGTGCTGCGCCGGCGGCGGCGGGCGGTGCTCGCGGCCCAGGCGGCGGTGCCGGAGCCGGCTGCGGTGCCGGAGCGGACCGGCTGAGGCCAGGGGGATCCGTCCGGCCCGGGGAGTAGGGCAGGATGGGCGCGCGACCGGGCCGGCGCGGTGCCGGCCCCACCCGTCCCCGGGGGAGTTCATGGCCGAGAGTACGGACCCGCCGCCCGTCGGCCGGCCCTGGTCGACGCCCGCGCGGGTCGTCCTGGGCGTGGCCGGAGCCCTGCTGACCGGCACCACCGGGCTCTTCCTCGGCGCGGTCTTCCTGCATGTGGCGCCCGCCAATTCGCTGTCCCGGGAGTACCGGGAGCAGGTGGACGGCCTGATCTATCCGGAGTTCGAGCAGAACTGGAAGCTGTTCGCGCCCAATCCGCTGCAGCAGAACATCGCCGTGGACGCCCGGGTGCGCACCGAGTCGCCGGACGGGGAGGCGCGGATCCACGAGTGGGTCGGGCTGACCGCGCAGGACATCGCCGCGATCCGGGGCAATCCGGCGCCCAGCCACGCGGACCAGAACCTGCTGCGGCGCGCGTGGGACTTCTACGACGGCTCGCACAGCGCCCAGGACGAGTCGACGACCAATCCGCGCGGCCGGCTCGCCGAGGAGTACCTGAAGCGGATCGCGGTGCAGCGGATCGGCCCGAGCGTGGAGGGGCGGCCGGTGGTGGCGGTCGAGCTGCGGGTGACCACTACGACGGTCGCGCCGCCGGAGTGGAGCGAGGAGGCGGCGCCCGCCGCGCCGAAGGTGCGGGAGCTGCCCTGGTGGCCGGTGAAGGCCGGGGACCTGCGGGGGCTGCGGTGAGCGGGGCGGTGCCCGGCGGAGCGGGCGAGGTGTCCGACGTGACCGGCACGGCCGACGCGGCCGACCTGACCGGCACGGCCGCCGCGGCCGATGCGGCCGATGTGGCTGGTCCTGCCGGTCCGGCCGGGGAGACGGTCGAGGGAGCGGCTGTGGCGGCGGTCGCGGCCGCGGTGGTGGCCGGGATCCCCCGGCAGCCCGGCCCGGAGGCGGCCGCCGCGCCCGCCGGTACTCGGCGGACCGGACCGGCCGGGCTCGCCGGGCGGGCGGTCGCGGTGTTCACCGGGCGGGTGCTCGGGCGGTACCAGGCGGCGACGGTGCGGATCGGCTTCGGGCTGGTCTGGCTGGCCTACCTGCTCCGGGAGTGGCCCAACCGGCGGCTGCTGTACGGCGACACCTCGCCCTGGTCGACCGACCTGGCCCAGCAACTGCTGGCCGACAACCGGGCGCTGACCGTGCTGCCCTGGTTCGGCGGGCGGCCCTGGTTCGAGCTGGTCTACCACCTGGCGGTGCTGGCCGCGCTCGCCGTCCTGCTCGGCTGGCGGACCAGGGCGAGCACGGTGCTGTTCCTGGTCACCGTGCTGTCGCTGCAGAACCGCAATGTCTTCCTCGGCGACGGCGGCGACAACATCGTCCACCTGATGGCGATCTACCTGGTCTTCACCCGGTGCGCCGAGGTGTGGTCGCTGGACGCCCGCCGGGGGGAGTCCGGGCGGAGCGGGGTGCCGCTCTGGACGCTGCTCGGAGCGCTGCTGCTGGTCTGTCAGCTGGGCGGCTTCGCCGGGACGAGCCTGGACTGGACCACCCCGGGGTTCCCGTACGTCGGCTGGGCGCCGCTGTTCTGGGGGCTGTGGGCGGTGGCCGGGCTGTGGTGGCTGGCCGAACGGTTGGCGCCGGAGGGCGAGACCCGGGCGGTGCTGGACGCGCTGGCGACCATGGTGCACAACTGCGCGATGCTGGTGATCGCCGTCGAGGTGGTGCTGATCTACGCCACGGCCGGCTGGTACAAGGTGCAGGGCTCGCGCTGGCAGGACGGCACCGCGCTGTACTACCCGCTGCACCTGGACTACTTCACGCCCTGGCCGGGGCTGTCCGGGTTGGTCGGCGGGGCGCTGCTGCCGGTGTTCCTGATCTCCTACGGGACGGTGCTGCTCCAGGTCGGCTTCCCGTTCACCCTGGTCGACCGGAGAGTCAAGAACGCGCTGCTGGTGGTGATGATGGCCGAGCACATCGGGATCGCCGTACTGCTCGGGCTGCCGGTGTTCTCGCTGGCGATGATCGCGGCGGACGCGGTCTTCCTGCCGACGGCGGCGCTGTGCTGGGTCGGGGCGCGGGTCGCGCGGATCCGGCCGCGGAGGGCACCACTAAGCTGACCGTTATGTCCTGGTTCGCCGCACTTCGAGACACCGCGCGGACCGGACTGACCGTCGACCGGGCGCTCACCGACCCCAAACGGGCGGTGCGCGGGGCGGTCGCCGTCGCCCTGGTGCTCTTCCCGACCCTGGCCCTCGGCGACGCCAGGCTCGCCACCTCCGCCGCGATGGGCGCGTTCATCGCCGGCACCGCGACCTTCCAGCGCAGCTTCCGGCCCCGCGCCACCCTCGCCGTCGCCGCCGGGACCGGACTCGGCATCAGCACCTTCCTCGGCTACCTGGCGGTCGGAGTGCCCGGAGCCTTCCCGGTGCTGCTCGCGGTCTGGGCCTTCGGCGCCGGACTCACCTGGGCGATCGGGCCGACCGCCGGAATCGTCGCCGCCAACACCCTCTCGGTGATGCTGATCGTGGTCCAGCTGCCCGTCAGCCCGCTCACCGCGCTCGGCCACGGACTGGTCTGCGCGCTCGGCGGCGTCGTCCAGGCACTGGTCATCACCGTCTGGCCGATCGGCAGCTGGACCGCCCAGCGCGAGGCGCTCGCCGACACCTACGCCGAACTCGCCGACTACGCCCGGCGGCTGCGCCAGGACCCGACCGCGCACATCGACCCGGCCCCGTTCATGACGGCCCGGCACGCCGCCGCGCTCACCCCCTGGCAGGACCGCAACCGCCCGCCCGAGCTGCGCGGCCTGCGCGGCCTCGCCGAACGGATCAGGCCCACCCTGGCGGCGATCGCCGACCCCAAGGTCGGCGCCCCCGAGGAGGGCCCCGAACGCGACCGGGCCCGCGAGGTACTGGCGGCCGCCGCCGAGGCGATGGACGCCCTGGCCCGGGCGATCCGCACCGGCGACCCGCTCCGGCTGCCCTCCTCCGCCCCGGCCCTCACCCTGGTCGCCCGGACCGAGGGCCCGGAACTGCGCGGCGCCGCCCGCCGCGCCGCGCGCCGACTGGCCGGACTGCTCCGCGGCGCCGCCGACGCGCTCGACCGGGGCGCCGAGGACACCATCGACACCCCCGTCGTCCAGCCCGGCGGGACGCTGCGCAAGCCGCCGCTGATCAAGATGCTGCCGACGGCACTGCGCGCGGTGCGGCGGCAGTTCCGGCCGCACTCGGCGGTCTTCCAGCACGCCGTCCGGCTGGCCGCAGTGGTCACCGCCGCCTATCTGCTGGCCCGGCTGGCCGGCTTCGAGCACGGCTACTGGGCGCCGATGACCGCCGCCATGGTGATGCGCCCCGACTTCGCCCAGACCTACAGCCGGGGCGTGGCCCGGCTGGCCGGGACGTCGGCCGGGGTGGCGGTCTCCACCCTGGTGGTGCAGCTGGCGCGGCCCGGGGAATGGGTGCTGGCCGCACTCGCCGTGCTCTCGATCGGCGGCGCCTATCTGACCTTCCGCACCGGCTACGCCGTGATCACCGCCTGCATCTCCTCCTACGCGGTCTTCCTGCTCGGGCTCCAGGAGGGGAACCCGCTGGTCACCGCCGTGGAACGGGTCGGCCTCACCATGCTCGGCGGCTCGCTGGCCCTGCTCGTCTACGCACTCTTCCCGACCTGGCAGACCGCCAGGCTCGGCGAGCGGCTGGCCGAGTGGCTGGCCGCCGCCGGGCGGTACACGGCCGAGGCGCTCGCCGTCTACGAGCGGCCGGCCGCCCCGCGCGGGCGGGAGGTGCGCGGGGCACTGCTGGACTCCCGGGAGGCGCGCTCGGAACTGCTCCAGGCGATGCAGCGGGCCGACGCCGAACCCGGCCGGCACGCCTCCGGCCTGCCCGGGGTCAGCCGCCGCCAGCTGGACCGGGCCCGGGCGGCGGTCGGCCACCTCGGGCGGGTCGCCGTCCTGCTGGAGGCCCATCTGCCCGGGCCCGACGCCGAGCCGGTGCCGGGGGCGGCCGAGTTCGCCGAGGAACTGCGGCTGGCCACCGCGCTGGCGGCGGGCGCGCTGCTGACCGGGCAGCCGGTGGACTTCGGCGCCGTCCGGGAGGCCCAGGAGCGGCTGGAGCGGCGGCTCTCCGACGCGCCGCCCGGGGTGCAGCGGGACGTGGTGCGGGCCGGGACCAGGCTGCTGCTGCAGGCGTTGAAGGACCTGGAGCGGGCGCTGCGGGGCGGCGGCACGGTCGGCTCCGCCGAGCGGCGCGAGCCGGAGCCGACCGGACGTTAGGGGCCGGTCCGGCGGGCCGGTGGGGCCCGGTTCGGCGGGCCGCGGTGGGGTCCGGTTCGCGCCGCGTGGCGGTCAGGAGGCTGGTGCGAGCCGCCCAGGACGCCGGGCAGTTGCGCACGGACGTCGGAATGGGCGATCTGGTGCTGCTCTGCGTCCGGGTCTCCCGCCCGCTCCCGGGCGGTCTGGCCGCCCTGGACGCCGGCGGCGCGCTCGTCCACCGGCACCTGGACCTGGCACTGGCCGGGCTGCGGCCCGGAGCGTCCGACGGGGAGCCCGGTGAACCGCTCACCTTCGACCAGGTGATCGCCGCCGCCGGTCGGCCGGGCGAGCCCGTGGTGGCAGAGTGGGCGGGATGAACGAGGAACTGCTGCGCGCCTGGCGGACCGGCGCCGAGGAGCCCGGTGCCGTCCTGCTGGACGGCTTCCACCCGCTGAAGCACGCGCTGCGGTTCGGCGGCGCCGTCCGGCAGGTGCTGACCGCCGACCGGGCCGCGCTGCTGGCACTGGCCGCCGAACTGGCCCCGGACGTCGCCCCGGCACTGGACGCCCTGGCCGTCGAGCTGCCGGAGGCCGCGCTGCGCACGCTCGCACCCCGGTTGAGCCCGACCGGCGTGGTCGCCCTGGCAATGCGCCCGACCGCCGAGGCCAACCGCGCCGCGCTGGCCGTCCGGCCCCGGTCGGCGCCCGTTGTTCTGCTGGAGAACCCGCGCAACCTGGGCAATGTGGGCGCCGTGATCCGGCTGGCGGCCGGCTTCGGCGCGGCCGGCGTGGTCACCACCGGCGAACTGGACCCCTGGCACCCCGCCGTGCTGCGCGGCAGCGCGGGCCTGCACTTCGCCACCGCCGTGGAGCGGCTGACCCTGCCGGAGCTGCCGGCCGGTCCGCTCCATGTGCTCGACCCTGAGGGCACCGACATCCGGGAGACGGCCTTCCCGGACGACGCGGTGCTCGCCTTCGGCACCGAGCGGCACGGCGTCTCGGCGGAGCTGCGGGCGCGGGCCGACCGGCTGGTCGCGGTGCCGATGCGGCCCGGGGTCTCCAGCTTCAACCTGGCGACCAGCGTGGCGATGGGGCTGTTCCACTGGATGTCGGGGCGCCCGCCCGGCGGCGCGGTCTGACCCGGTCGTCGGGGTGGGCCGGGCCGGGCGGGTCAGGAGGCCGGGCCGGACGGGTCAGGAGAACAGCACCCGCCAGGTGTCCGGCCCGGGGTAGCCGTCGGCCTCGGCGCCGCTCCACCCCATCGCCTCCTGGAACGCCCGCACATTGCTCCGGTCGGCATCCGTCCAGCGCGGGCCCGGGCCCTCGGCGTAGGCGGCGCCGAAGCCCTTGCGGACCAGCTGACCGCCGAGCCGCTCGACCTGGTCGCCCACCACGCCGGGGCCGAAGGCACCGGGGCCGGGGAAGGCCGGCGAGCTACTGCCGGGCGATGAGGACGGGGACGGTGACGGGGGCGGTGGTGAGGAGGGCGGGGGCGGGGGCAGCGGGGCGGCGCCGTCGATGTTCCGGCCCTTGCCGTTGACCAGGTAGTCCCAGGTGTCCTTGCCCGGGAGGCCGTCCGCCTCACCGCCGCGCCAGCCCTGCGCGAGCTGGAACGCCTCGGTGGCCCGCCGGTCCGACTCGCTCCAGCGCGGCCCCGGCCCCTCGGTGTAGAACCGGCCGCCGCCGCGCCGCACCAGCATCTCGCCCAGCCTGGTGACATAGGCGTTGTCGGCACCCGGACCGAACTTGTCGGCACCCGGGAAGGCCGTGGCCGCGGCGCCGTCGCTGCTGCTCCCACCAGTGGTGAGCGCCTTGTAGCGGTACGGGACGTAGGTGGCCGAGTTGGACCAGTAGGCGTACGGGGTCGCCCGCCTGGTGGCGCCCGGGGACGTCTGCTCGTACGCCAGGTAGCGGGTGCGGGCGGAGTCCGTCCAGCCGCCGAAGACGGTGACGTGCGAGCCGCCCCGGGGACTGGCCGGGTCGTTGTGGATCAGAACGTCACCGGGCTGGAGCTCGGCCTTGGTGATCCGCTCGGCGAAGTCCGGCAGGGTCCAGGTGGTCTGGCTGCTGCCCAGCCCCCAGGCCATCGAGACGAAGCCGGAGCAGTCCTGGCGGTACCCGTCCGACCAGTAGCGGCTCATGCTGTACGGGACCTTCTGGTCGACCCAGCGCTGCGCCCGTTCGATGATCGAGGCCCGGGTGACGGGTTGCGCGGCGGCCGCCCGTTCGTCGGTGGCGGTCTCGCCGTAGAGGCTCTCGCCGTAGAGACCGCCGACCTCGCCCTGCGGGGTGTCGGTGCGGGGGGCGATCGGGCCGCCGGGGGTCGGTGCCGGGGCGGGTGCCGCGGTGGCCGCCCCGACCGCGCCGCCGCCCAGGGCGGTGCCGACGGCGGCCATCAGGACGGCGGCCCGGCGGCGGACGCTGCGGGCCGCGGCGTGGCCGCCTTCGTGCACCGGTGCGGCGTGCAGCCGGGCGCGGCGGCGGGTGGCGCAGCCCCCGCATATGCAGTCGTCCTCCGGTTCGACCTCGTCGAACCGCAGTAGGTCGAACCGCAGCAGGTCGAACCGCGGCAACGGGGCCGGTCGGCCGGTTCTGGTCATGCTCCGCCTCTTTCTCCTGGTGGGGGAGGGTGTCCGTCGGGCCGCTGACGGCGGGACAGCACATTCCTTCCCAGGGCGACACCGTGTGTCATCCGGACCAAAGTCCCAAAGCGGACACCTGGTCGGCGCGGTGGGTTGCGCCGCGCGGGTGACTGCCGTTCGGTATCCCGGGCGTGGCGCGGGCGTGGCGCGTGGGCGGTGTGGGAGCGGGGCAGGCGGTCGGCTGGGAGGCTGTGCTGGCGGCCCGTCGGACTGTCCCGCTGTCAGCTGACGGGGCGTGCGGAGGCGGGCGGGTTGGCGGGTGAGTACTCGGGTTCGGTCCAGCTCAGCGGGGTGGCGTCGGCCAGTTCGACGACGCCGGTGACGGTCAGGTCGACCACCCGTTCGGCTCCCGGCAGGCCGGCGGCGGCCGGGTCGGACCAGTCGGTCCTGGCCTCGCCGGTGACCAGCAGCGCGCCGCCGGTCTCCCAGTCCGGGACGAGCAGTCCGGCCCGCGGGTCGAACTCCAGGTTGCCCAGGGTCATGAACATGTTGTTGCCCGCGTAGTCGGGCCAGCGCAGTCGGTCCGGGCCGAGGACCCGCAGGAAGCCGGGGTTGCCGCCGCGGTGCGAGGCGTCCGTCCGGCCGTCCGGGCCGGCGGTGGCGACGAAGAAGGTGTCGGCGGTGCTCACCAGCAGCTGCTGGGCGGTGCTCAGCAGCGGGCCGGCCGCCACCCGGCGCGGGGCGCCGGCGCCGGGGCGGTCCACCGGGTGGCGGCGCTGGATGTACTTCGGGCAGTTGGCGTAGACCTGCTCGGCGGCGATCACCAGGCCGCCCCGGCCGTCCGGTGCGGAGCGGCCGTTGACCCGCATCCGGCGGCGGGCGGCCGGGTCCAGGGCCACGGTGCCGACCTCGGCGGGGCGGGCCAGGGCGGCGGCCAGTGGGTCGGCCTCGGCCGGGTGGGCGGCCACCGTCACCGTCCGCTCGTCGGGGGCCCGCAGGAAGCCGGCCGGCCCGCTGAGCTGGGTGGCCCAGAGCCGGCCGTCGGCGTCGGCCGCCCCGACCACCAGCATCCGCCGCTCGGTCAGGAAGCGGGCGGCCACGGCGGGGACGGTACTGCCGACGGCGCGGCCGGAGTGGTCCGCCCGGTCGGTGCGGCCGGCCCGGGCCTGCACGGCCCGTTCGCCGGGGTGGTAGGGGGTGCCAGTGGCGGTCATGACGGGTGCCTCCCTCGGGCCGGGCGGTACGTCCTGGAGGTGTTTGCAGAACTCTTTGCAAAGTGCACTTTGCAAAGAGTTTCTAGAAGAAGCCGCAGGTCGGGGCGGAGGCGGTGGGGGCCTCGGCGCCGGTCTCGTCGACGCCCGCCGGGGTGTAGATCTCCAGCCGGATGCCGTCGGGGTCGGTGAAGAAGATCCCGCCGGAGGCGGCGCCCTCGCGGTGCGGGACGACGCCGTCGTAGGCGAAGGAGGCGCCCAGCTCGCGCAGCAGGGCCTCGGCGGCGCGGACCTCGTCGAGCGAGTCGACCTGGAAGGAGAGGTGGTGCAGGCCGGGGGCGGCGGTAGCGAAGGCGCCCTCGCTCTGCTGCCAGAGGGTGAGCACCGGCCGGCCGTCGCGGCCGAGGAAGGCGTAGCGGTGCTCCGGGTCGGTGCCCTCCGCGACCAGCTCCAGCCCCAGGACGCGCCGGTAGAAGGCGGTGGAGCGGGCGAGGTCGGTGACGTTCAGGCCCACGTGGCCGGTCTGCAGGGTGCTGCTGATGGTGCCGGACATGCCTGATCACTCCCGTGGTCAGGGCGCCGCGGGGCGCCGCTGTCTAACCGTTGCTGACGACGGTAGTGGTTATCCTCGGAGAGGGTCAACCGGTACGGGCGGTTTCAATGGTTAGAAATTCCGGTCATGGCTCTGCCATGACAAATCCGGAGTTGCGGGGTGCGGAGGAGCGGGCGCGCCGGCGCCGGGCCGGGGTGCGGCTACTCCCACTCCCACCGGGCGCCGATGTGGCCCGGCTGCTGGTCGGGGGCGAGGATCTGGGCGCTCGCCGAGGCGCCGATCCAGAGCTGCTCGCGGCGGCGGTCGACGTCCGCGCCCGGGTCGCGGTCGTAGCGCTCGCAGTGCACCGGCACGGTCGCCGGGTCGAAGTGGACCTGGAGCACGTACTCGCGCACCGGTGTGGCGAAGCGGCGGCTGTACTCCGTCGTCTCGGCGCCGCCGGAGGGGATCTCGACCTCGTACTCGAAGACCGTGCTGTCGCCGAGGCCCAGCGGGCGGTCCAGCATCACCTCGCCGACGATCAGGCCGGTGTCCGGGCGGCGGCGCACCCGGCCGAGCCGGCCGTGCCGGACGCCGGTGATCTCCGGGCAGCCGGTCGCCTCCTCGTCGGCCTTGTGCACCACCAGGCAGCGGGTCACTCCGGACACCGTGGCGCGGACCACCTGGCGCATCCGCAGCAGGTTGCCGCGCCGGTCGGCGTCGACGAAGTACGAGTCGTGGACCGAGAGCCGCTCCAGCTCGCCGGCCGGCGGCGCGTCCAGTTCGGCGAAGACGTCGGCGATCTGCTGCTCGCCCGGCCAGACGTCCTCCAGCCGCAGGTGGCTGGCGCCGGCACTGGCCGCCCAGCGGCCGCGCGGGCGCGGCGGGCCGAGCAGCGCGGACAGCGTGGAGTGCGGCAGGCCGAGGAGTTCCTCCAGCAGGTGGACGGCGCGCAGCGAGCTGGCCCGCTCGGGCTGGCTGCGGCCGCGCCGCCAGTAACTCAGCGTCGTGACACTGACCCTGACGCCGCGTTGGGCCAGGGCGGCGCGGATCCGGTCCAGGCTGAGGCCGCTGGCCTCGATCGCCACGTGCAGGGTGTCGGCGAAGCCGCCGGTGGGGCTGGGACGCCCCGGCGTCGGCGCGGGCGACAGCGGGGGCACGGGCGGCCGGGGTGCGGATGCGGCCGTGTCAGGGCGCGGCCCGACCAGTCTGAGTCGAGCGTCCTGGGGATGCTGTGAGGCCATGTGGTTACCTTCCCCACCGAGCGGGTGCGGCAGACCCGGAACGGCGCCGGAACGCGCCGTCAACGGCCTCGCCGAGCTGTGGGGAACCCTATGCACGGTCGAGAGGCTACGTCATCAGTCGTGCGTATGACAGTGGTCACGGGCGGTCTGCCACAGGGTTAGCGATCTTGAAACAGTGCGGAAACAGACGGGCCTTTTCCCGGCCGGGTGGTGCGTTCCGGACCGGTGGCGGCAGGTTCCGGCCAGGGGCCCCGGGACGGGGGCCCGACGTAGACTCGGGGACCGGCCCGGAGCGGGCGAACCGGCCGGGAGCGAGAGACGGCCGAGAGCGAGGGAGCGTCGATGACCGAGCGGACAGCAGACCCGCGGGACCCGCGCCCGCTGCTCGGCGAGCCGCTCGCGCTCGACCTGCTGAACACGCGGTGGGCCGGTGAGCCGGTGAACGATCTGCTCGCCGAGCCGGACGGCCACGCGATCTGGCTCTCCACGGCCGGGCTGGCCGACCGCTGCCCGGCGGACGGGCCCGGGCTCGACGCCCTGCGGGAGGCCCGGGAGGCGGTCAGGACGGCCGTCCGGGAGCTGGACGCGGGCGGGCTGCCCGGGGCCGGTGCGCTGGCCGGGCTGGACGCGGTGCTGCGGCACGGGCGGGTCCGGCGGGAGGCCTCGGCGGCGGGGCCGGTGGACCGGGTCGAGGTGGACGAGCCGCGGTGGCTGGCCGCCTGGCTGGTGGTGGACGACTTCCTGGGGCTGCTGGCGCAGGGCCCGGGGCGGATCAAGAAGTGCGCGCACGACGCGTGCATCCTGCACTTCTTCGACACCTCGCAGAACGGCCGGCGCCGCTGGTGCCGGATGGCCGTGTGCGGGAACCGGGCCAAGGCGGCCCGGCACTACGAGAAGGCGCGTCCGTAGCGCCGGGCCGAAGCCCCGGGCCGCCCGGCGGGCGGCCCGGGAGGGCGCCGCTCCCCCGGGCCGCGCGGGCGGGTCAGGCCTCGCCGAGCCACTCGGTGAGGGCGGCGCGCAGCTCGCCGGCCCCGGGGTCGACGGCGGCCCAGGCGGCGTAGCCGTCGGGGCGGATCAGCAGCACGGTGTCGCGCAGCTTGCCGTGCGGGTCGGCCGGGGCGACCGTGACCAGGTGCTCCCGCCACGGGTCGGCGGCCGCCACCTCGTCATTGCTGACCAGGACGAACCTCCCGGCCCGCAGTGCCTCGTAGAGCCGCTGCGGGGCGGCCGGGCCGTCCTCGCGCGGCGGCTCCAGGGCGGTCAGCCGCAGGTCCGGGACCCGCTTGCCGACCAGCGGGTGGGCGTCCTTGGGGGCGGCGTAGGCGATGCCGAGGCCGGAGACGGTGCGGGCGCCCCGGTCCACCACGGCGTCGACCCGCCCGGCCACCTGGACCAGCGCCCCGCGCAGCGCCCGGGTGGCGGCGGACTGGGCGAGCGCGACCCGGATCATCGCACCGGAGGCGCGCAGGGCCGCCCGGCCGACCGGGTGCCGCTCGGTCTGGTAGCTGTCGAGCAGGGTGTCGTCGGCCCGGCCGCGCAGGACGGCGACGAGCTTCCAGGAGAGGTTGGCGGCGTCCTGGAGGCCGGTGTTCATGCCCAGGCCGCCGGCCGGGGAGTGGCAGTGGGCCGCGTCGCCGGCCAGGAACACCCGGCCGGAGCGGTAGTCGGGGACCTGCCGCTCGTCGCTGTGGAAGGTGGAGCTCCAGCGGACGTCGTGCAGTCCGTAGTCCTCGCCGAGGGCGCGGCGGGCGATGTCGGCGAGCAGCTCGGGCCCGGGCGCGGTGCCGTCCGGGACCTGCTCGGCGCGGTCCCGGGCGAGTACGCGGTACCAGCCGTCGCCGAACGGCACCAGCAGCGCGAAGCAGTTCTCGTCGGCGCCGGCGGCGATGCCGTCCTCGGGCTCGCGCTCCAGGCGGACGTCGGCGAGCAGCACCGAGTCGACCACCGACTCGCCGGGGAAGGGCAGTCCGAGCAGGTCGCGGACGGTGGAGCGGACGCCGTCGGCGCCGACCGCGTAGCGGGCCCGGTGGGTGGTGGTGGCGCCGTCGCGCACCGTCTCGACGGTGACGCCCTCGGGGTCCTGCCGCAGGCCGGTCACCTCGGCGCCGCGCAGGACGGTCGCGCCGGCCTTCACCGCCCGCTCGTGGAGCAGCCGTTCGGTGTGGTACTGCGGCGTCAGCAGGACGAACGGGAAGCGGGTCGGCAGGTGGCCGAGGTCGATCCGGACCCGGTTGAAGGCCTTCAGCGCCTCGACCGGGCGGCCGGTGGCGATGAGCTCGTCGGCGAGGCCGCGGGCGTCGAGGAGTTCGAGGGTGCGGGCGTGCACGGCGAACGCCCGGGTGAGGTCGGACTCGGTGGCGCGCTTCTCCAGCACGGTGACGCCCAGGCCGGCGGCGGCGAGGTCGCCGGCCAGCAGCAGGCCGGTCGGCCCGGCGCCGACCACGATGACGTCGGTGACGGCTTGCTTCTCGGTCATGTGTCAGCTCCCGGTGCTCGAACAGCGGCTGGACGCCGTGTGTGGCGTTTCCCCGGCCCCCATCATCGCTTCCCGGGAGTGACGTTGTGAATCTCCGGTCCCCGGCGCGTGGCCGGGGACCGGAGGCACGGGCCGCCGGAGGGTGGCACCGGGCTCGGTCGTGGCGGCTAGCTGTGGCGCCGGATCTCCACGGTGCGGAACCGGTTGGCGACGAAGGCGCCGTCGCAGTAGGCGGAGTTGGCGGCCGGGTTGGCGCCGGTGCCGTGCAGGTCGGAGAAGGCGGCGGTCTGGTTGGCGTACACCCCGCCGGTGAGGTTGAGGGAGAGCGAGACGCCGGCGTCGAGGGCGGCCTCGACCAGGGCGGCCTCGACCTCGGCGGAGGTGGTGTAGGCGGCGGCGGTCATCGCGCCCTGGGTGCGGACGGTGTCGCGCAGCAGCTCGACGGCGGCGGCGGTGTTCTCGACCGCGACGGCGAAGGAGACCGGGCCGAAGCACTCGGCGCGGAGGACCGCGCGGTCGTCCGGCTTGTCGGCGTCCAGCGTGACCAGCGCCGGGGTGCGGACGGTCGCGCCCGGGAACTCCGGGTGTTCCACGGCCCGCGGGGCGAGGGCGAGTTCGCCGTACTCGCCGCCGGCCGCGGCGGCCGAGCGCTGCAGCACGCCGGGGTTGACCACGGCGCCGAGGACGGCCGCGGCGCGGGCGTCGTCGGAGAGCAGGCCCTCGATGGCGGCGGCGAGGTCGCGGACCACCTCGTCGTAGGACTTGGCGCCCTGGTCGGTGTCGATGCCGGTGCGCGGGACCAGCAGGTTCTGCGGGGTGGTGCACATCTGGCCGCTGTACAGCGAGAGCGAGAAGGCCAGGTTGTTCAGCATGCCCTTGTAGTCGTCGGTGGAGTCGACGACGACGGTGTTGACGCCGGCCTTCTCGGTGTAGACCTCGGCCTGCTTGGCGTGCTCCTCCAGCCAGTCGCCGAAGGCGGTGGAGCCGGTGTAGTCGATCAGCCTGATCTCGGGGCGGACGGCCAGGGTCCGGGCCACCGTGCCGCCCTCGTGCTCGGCGGCCAGGCAGACCAGGTCGGCGGCGAAGCCGGCCTCGGCCAGGACCTCGCGGGCGATCCGGACGGTGAGCGCCAGCGGGAGCACGGCCCGCGGGTGCGGCTTGACCAGCACCGGGTTGCCGGTGGCCAGCGAGGCGAACAGGCCGGGGAAGCCGTTCCAGGTCGGGAAGGTGTTGCAGCCGATCAGCAGCGCCAGGCCGCGCGGGACGACGGTGAACTCCTTGGTCATCACCAGCGGGTCCCGCTTGCCCTGCGGCTTGGTCCAGCCGGCGCTCTCCGGCAGCCGGGTCTGCTCGGCGTACGCGTAGGCGACGGCCTCCAGGCCCCGGTCCTGGGCGTGCGGGCCGCCGGCCTGGAAGGCCATCGCGTAGGCCTGGCCGGTGGTGTGCATGACCGCGTTGGCGAACTCGTGCGAGCGGGCGTTGATCCGGGCCAGGATCTCCAGGCAGACCGCGGCGCGGGTGAGCGGTCCGGCGGCGGCCCAGGCCGGGCGGGCGGCGGACAGCGCGGCGATCAGGGCGTCCGGCCCGGCGTGCGGGTAGCCGATGCCCAGTTCGAGGCCGTACGGGGAGACCTCGCCGCCCACCAGGTCGCCGTCGGCGGGGTGGCCGGGCAGCTCGAACGGCTGGTTCAGCAGGGACTCGAAGGCGGCCCGGCCGTCCGCGGCGGCGCTCTCGCCGTAGGCCTTCGGGAACTCGGGGTAGGGCGACCAGTAGTCGCGCTTGGCGGCGGCGTCGACCGCGGCCGCCAGGGTGGCCCGGTGGCGTTCGACGAGTTCGGCGACGAGGGGGTGGGTGACCGCTGCGGACATGGTGTGCGCTCCTCAGAGGGGAGGACGGGACACGTCACAGAGTAACCGAACGATCGGTCGGCTCAAGAGGGCGAACGGGGTCGGAGTGCGGGAGCGCACCGGGGGCGGGCGAAAACGCCGGGGGCGCGTCCGAAACGGACGCGCCCCCGGGCCGGGTTGCCGGAGGGGTTACGGGATGCCCAGCTCGAAGATCACGTACCCGCCGTACCAGCCGGAGGCGACCGCCCCGGAGCCGAGCACCACCGCCAGCACCGGCCAGCTCAGCTTCCGCATCGCCACCGCGAGCGCGATCAGCAGCGGGAAGGCCGGCAGCAGGTAGCGCGAGGTGTTGCCGAAGATGCCCAGGCTGCCGAGCACCGAGACGATGGTGGCCAGGGTGTACGCGGTCAGCACCAGCGGCGGGCGCAGCCGGACCAGCAGCACGATCAGCACCGGCAGGCTCAGCACGATCAGCGTCGCCAGCATGTCGGCCGTGTGCCAGGCGAACGGGTAGTCGTTGCGGCCCAGCAGTACGCCGCGGAGCGCGGCCCAGGTGCCCTGGCCCCAGTCGAAGTAGTGCAGCCAGGCGTCGTGCTGCAGGGTGAAGTAGCCGCCCCACTCGCCCGTCCGCCAGCCGACCCAGCCGACGTAGCCGAGCAGGCCGACCGGGGCCAGCAGCATCGCGGTCAGCGGGCGCGCCACCCCGCTCTCCCGCCGGTACAGCTCCACCAGGGCGGCCAGGCCGACCGCGCCGATCAGCGCCGCCGAGGTGGGCCGGTTGAGGCCCGCGACCAGGGTGAGCACCCCGGCCGCCACCCACTGCTTGGTCATCACGCAGTAGCAGGACCAGGCGGCCAGCGCGACGAACAGCGAGTCCGAGTAGAGCGCCCACTCGGCGCCCGAACCCGGGGCGATCGCCCACAGGCCGGCCGCGATCACGCCGGCGCGCGGGCCGGCCATCCGGTCCACCACGGCGTAGATGCCGGCCGCGGCGAACAGCGAGGCGACCACCGAGACGATCATCCCGGCCCCGTACAGGCCGAACGGGCTCACCTCGGAGACCAGCCGCATCAGGCCCGGGTAGAGCGGGAAGAAGGCGGCCGAGTTCTGCTCGATCGTGAAGCCCGGGACGCCGTTGGGGACGCTCACCAGCGCCGGGTGGTAGCCGAACTGGGCGACCTGCTGGTACCACCAGCCGTCCCAGCTGGCCAGCACGTCCCAGGGGTTGGCGCCGCCGCCGAAACGGGGGTGCTTCTCGAGGTAGTCCCCGGAGAAGGAGAGCAGCTTCATGAAGACGGTGAAGCCGACCAGCTTCAGGACGGCGTAGCACCACACGGCCGGGCCGAAGCGCAGGACGAGGTCCCGGGCGCGCTCGCGCCAGTCGAGGGCGGGCTCGGTCGTGGTGACGCCGCTACGCTGTTCGGGCAGATCGGATTCGACTGCCGGTATTGCGCTCATGCGACTTCCCCACCTGCTCGGCCTCGGACGGATCGTCCGCCGAGTCTAGGGTCTGCCTCCGGGCTTTGGTGTGGACCAGGGCCCCCGGGCGCCGTCGGGGCCGGGCCGGGCGGGGCACCCGGGCGCGGGCCGGGCCGGACGGGCGGGGATACTCGGGGAATGGCCGATCACACCCCGCGCACCGCCTACACCGTGGAGTCCCTGCTCGCGGTGACCGTCGACGTGTTCAACGAGCGCGGGTACGACGGCACCTCGATGGAGGACCTGTCGCGCGCGGCCGGGATCTCCAAGTCCTCGATCTACCACCATGTGCGCGGCAAGGAGGAACTGCTCCGGCTGGCCGTCGGGCGGGCCCTGGACGGACTGTTCGGGATCCTGGCCGAGCCGGGCGCGGTCGAGGGGCCGGCAGTGGAGCGGCTGGAGCACGTGGTGCGCCGGACCGCCGAGGTGCTGCTCGCGGAGCTGCCCTACGTCACCCTGCTGCTGCGGGTGCGCGGCAACACGGCCACCGAGCAGTGGGCGCTGGAGCGCCGCCGGGACTTCGACCACCAGGTGGCCGAGCTGCTGCGGGCCGCCGTCGCGGACGGCGCGCTGCGGGCGGACGTCGAACCGCGGCTGGCCACCCGGCTGCTCTTCGGCATGATCAACTCGATCGTGGAGTGGTACCGGCCGGGCCTCAAGGCCGCCGACGGCGTCGCCGACGCGGTGGTGCACCTGGCCTTCGACGGCCTCCGGGCGCGGTAGGGCGCCTCCGGGCGCCCGGACGGGGCGGGGAGCGGCAAGCCCGTCCGTCAGTCCGGCGGGACCTGGTCGGTCTCCTCGAAGACCAGCATGGTGCGGGTGCCGAGCACCTGGGGGATCGACTGGATGCGGTTGAGCACGAGCTCCCGCAGGGCGTGGTTGTCGGCCGTGTGCACCAGCAGCAGGACGTCGAAGTCACCGCCGACCAGGGCGATGTGCGCGACCCCCGGCAGGGCCAGCAACTGCTCCCGCACCGTCCGCCAGGAGTTCTGCACGATCTTCAGGGTGATGTAGGCGGAAGCCCCCTGACCTGCGCGTTCGTGGTCCACCCTGGCGGTGAAGCCGCGAATCACGCCGTCCTCGACCATCCTGGAGATCCGGGCGTACGCGTTCGCCCGGGACACGTGCACCCGCTCGGCCACCGAGCGGATGGAGGCGCGGCCGTCCTGCTGCAGCAGCCGCAGGATCGCCCGGTCGACCCGGTCGAGTCTGGACATCTGTTCAGCCGACATGACCCCCCACCCCTGACGATTGGACGCAATGCCACCAGTCGACCGCCACCCGGGCCGATTGTCCACCACCTTCGCACGCTTCTGGTCAAGATGAACAGACGACCGAACAATCGGTAGGGAGCCCCCGCCACCCCTGGAGGTGCCCCGAGATGACCGTTCTCGACCACAGAAACCACACGGCCGTGCCCGGTTGGCTGCCCGGGGCCACCGCCCCCCGCACCGACCCGGCCCCGCTGCTCCCGGACCCTGCTCCGGTCCGCGTCCTCGGTACGCCCGCGCTGGAGAAGCACGATCCCGTGCTGCTCCGCGAGCTGTACCGCCGCCTCGTCGTCGGCCGCCGCTACAACCAGCAGGCCACCACCCTCACCAAGCAGGGCCGGCTCGCCGTCTACCCCGCCTCGACCGGGCAGGAGGCCTGCCAGGTCGCCGCCGCGCTGGTGCTCGAGGAGCGCGACTGGCTCTTCCCCAGCTACCGCGACACCCTGGCCGTCGTCTCCCGCGGCGTGGACCCGCTGGAGGCCCTCACCCTGCTCCGCGGCAACGCCCACACCGGCTACGACCCCAGGGCCACCAGGACCGCGCCGCTCTGCACCCCGCTGGGCACCCAGGGCCCGCACGCGGTCGGACTTGCGCACGCCGCCCGGCTGAGCGGCGAGCCGGCGGTCGCGCTGGCCATGCTCGGCGACGGCGGCACCAGCGAGGGCGACTTCCACGAGGCGCTGAACTTCGCCGCCGTGCTGCAGGCCCCGGTGGTCTTCCTGGTCCAGAACAACGGCTACGCGATCTCCGTCCCGCTCAGCGCGCAGTCCGCCGCCCCGACCCTGGCCCACAAGGCCGTCGGCTACGGGATGCCCGGCCGGCTGGTCGACGGCAACGACGCGCCCGCCGTGCACGGGGTGCTGGCCGAGGCCGTCGAGCGGGCCCGCACCGGCGGCGGCCCGACCCTGGTCGAGGCCCTCACCTACCGGGTCGAGGCGCACACCAACGCCGACGACGCCACCCGCTACCGGACCGAGGCCGAGGTCGCGGCCTGGCGGGAGCACGACCCGATCCTGCTGATGGAGCGCGCGCTGCGCGAGCTCCGGGTGCTGGACGACGAGCTGGTCCGGGAGGCGGCCGAGGAGGCCGAGGCGCTCGCGGCCCGGATGCGCGCCGAGTTCCACGCCGAGCCCGAACTCGACCCGATGTCCCTGTTCGCCCACGTGTACGCCGAGCCGACCCCGCAACTGCGCGAGCAGGCGGCGCAGCTGGCCGAGGAACTGGCCGCCGAGGCCGAGGTGCAGCCCTGATGACGACCGCTGTCTCCCCCGCCGCCCCCGCCCGCACCGCCAGCATGGCGCAGGCGCTCAACACGGCGCTGCGCGACGCCATGCGCGAGGACCCGACGGTGCACATGCTCGGCGAGGACGTCGGCGCGCTCGGCGGCGTCTTCCGGATCACCGACGGACTGACCGCCGAGTTCGGCCCCGAACGCTGCCTGGACACCCCGCTGGCCGAGGCGGGCATCCTCGGCACCGCCGTCGGCATGGCCATGTACGGGCTGCGGCCGGTGGTCGAGATGCAGTTCGACGCCTTCGCCTACCCGGCGCTGGAGCAGCTGTTCTCGCACGTCGCCAAGATGCGCAACCGCACCGCCGGCCGGCTGCCGATGCCGATCACCGTCCGGATCCCCTACGGCGGCGGCATCGGCGGCGTCGAGCACCACAGCGACGCCTCCGAGGCGTACTACGCCTCCACCCCCGGCCTGCACGTGGTCACGCCCGCCACCGTGGCCGACGCGTACGGGCTGCTGCGGGCCTCGATCGCCTCGGACGACCCGGTGGTCTTCCTGGAGCCCAAGCGGATGTACTGGGGGAAGGACGGGTTCGACCCGGCCGCCCCGGTCGAGCCGATCGGGCGGGCCGTGCTGCGCCGCACCGGCACCTCCGCGGTGCTGATCACCTACGGCCCCTCGCTGCCGGTCTGCCTGGAGGCGGCCGAGGTGGCGAAGGCCGAGGGCTGGGACCTCGCGGTGCTGGACCTGCGCACCCTGGTGCCGTTCGACGACGAGACGGTCTGCCGGGTGGTGCGCTCGCTGGGCCGGGCCGTGGTGGTGCACGAGGCGGGCGGCTTCGGCGGCACCGGCGCGGAGATCGCCGCCCGGGTCACCGAGCGCTGCTTCCACCACCTGGCGGCGCCCGTGCTGCGGGTCACCGGATTCGACATCCCGTACCCGCCGCCGATGCTGGAGCACCACCACCTGCCCGGGGTGGACCGGATCCTGGACGCGGTCGCCCGGCTGCAGTGGGAGGACTGAGGATGATGCCCGTCGTGCGCGAGTTCACCCTGCCCGACCTCGGTGAGGGGCTCACCGAGGCGGAGGTCGTGCGCTGGCTGGTCGAGGTCGGCGAGGTGATCGCGATCGACCAGCCGGTGGTGGAGGTGGAGACCGCCAAGGCGGTGGTCGAGGTGCCCTGTCCCTACGGCGGGGTGGTGACCGCGCTGTTCGGCGCGGTCGGCGAGGAGGTCCTGGTCGGCGCGCCGCTGGTGACGGTCGCGGTGTCGCCGGGCGAGGGCGAGCGGCCGCTCGCGGCGGTGCCGGTGGTGGAGCGGGCGGCGGAGGTGGAACGGCCGCTGGTCGGGTACGGGGTCGCCGAGCCGGACCGGGGCGGACGGCGGCGCCGGGTCGGGGGCGGCGGGGCGGCCGCGGTCGCTCGGGCTTCGGCTCCGGTGGTTCCTTCGGTCCCGGTGGCTTCTTCGGCCCCGGTGCCGGTGGCTGCTCCGGCTCCGGTGGTCGCGGGCGGTGTGCCGGCCGTGATCTCGCCGCTGGTGCGACGGCTGGCGCGGGAGCAGGGCGTGGAGCTGGCGGCGGTCGCCGGCAGCGGGCCGGACGGCCTGATCATGCGGGCGGACGTCGAACGCGCGGTCGCGGCCAAGGTCGCCGTGGCGCCCGCTGCTCCTGCTGTCGCGGCGGCGGGTCCGGTGGGGACGGCGCCCTCCGGCGCCGGGTCCGTCGTGCCGCTGCGCGGACTGCGCAAGGCGGTGGCCGAGAAGCTCGGCCGCAGCCATCGGGAGATCCCCGCCGCGACCTGCTGGGTGGACGCCGACGCCACCGAACTGATGGCGCTGCGACGGCAGTTGAACGCCGTGCCGGGGCCGAAGGTGAGCGTGCTGGCGCTGCTCGCCCGGATCTGCACGGTCGGGCTGGAGCGCTTCCCCGATCTCAACTCCAGTGTGACCGCTGACGGTTCGGGGATCCTGCGGCACTCGGCGGTGCACCTGGGCTTCGCGGCGCAGGGCGAGCGCGGCCTCGTCGTCCCGGTGGTGCGGGACGCGCAGCGCCTCACCACCGAGCAACTCGGCGAGGAGCTGGGCCGGTTGACCGAGGCGGCGCGAACCGGGGCGATCGCTCCGGCCGAGCTGACCGGCGGCACGTTCACCCTGAACAACTACGGGGTGTTCGGGGTGGACGGCTCCACCCCGATCCTCAACCATCCGGAGGCGGCGATGCTCGGGGTGGGCCGGATCGTCGCCAAACCCTGGGTCCACCAGGGCGAGTTGGCGGTGCGCGAGGTGACCCAGCTGTCGTTCACCTTCGACCACCGGGTCTGCGACGGCGGTACCGCGGGCGGGTTCCTGCGGTTCGTCGCGGACTGTGTCGAGCAGCCGGGCGTGCTGCTGCGGCGGCTCTGAGCCCGCGTTCCGGTCGGCGGCGTTGCTCGCCCTGGGTGGTGGAACCGACACCCAGGGCGAGCGCGGCGGGGAGAGTAGCGCGTCCGGGGGGCGGGTGTCCGGGCTTCACGCTATTTGTCGGATGAGCACTTCGGGCATGCCACGCTTCCTGGGCGTCAACAGAGACAAGCCAGGTGGTGGCGTAGGCCGGCCGGAGGCGAAACGATTCTCTTGGGTACTCGAAACGTTGCGGTGAAGTCCCGCAGGACACTCCTGGTCCGTACCGGGCACGGCTCGGCGGCGGCCTCGGCCGTGCCCGGGCTGCCGGAGGCCGCGCCGGGCGTCGGGCCGGATGCCGTGGTGGACGCGGTAGTGGATGCCGTGGTGGACGTCGCGCCGTCCGCGGAGCCTTACGTGCCGCCGGTTCCGCCGGACCTGCCGCCGGTGTTCGGGCCGGTCGGGCCCGGACCGGTGGCACCCGGACCGATCGTGACCGGGCCCGTCGTGACCGGCCCGGTCCTGCCGGTGGAGTCCGTCCTGCCCGTGGTGCCGGTGCAGTCCGTCCGGCCGGTGGTCCCGGCGCCGCCGTCCGCGCCGCCCGCCCTCCCGACGCCGTTGGTCGTCCCCCCTCGGCCCGTCCAACCGCCTGCCGTGCCGGCCCCGCCCGCAGCGGCGGCGGCGCACGGCGGCCCCGTGATCGAGCCGCTGTTCACCAGCGCGCCCGGGCTCAACTGGGCCGGACCCGGCGACCAGTGGTCCCGCGCGTGGGCGCTGCGCACCCTCGGCGGGGACGCGTCACCGGCCGTTCCGCCGGCCGTTCCGCCGACCGCTCCGCCGGCAGTGGACGCGTCGGAGGCCCCGTTACCGGCCGCGGTGCCGACCACGGCCGAGGCGTCGGCCGCGGTGCCGGATCCCCGCGCCGCCGCCGAACTGCCGCCCACCGCCCGGGACATCGAACTGATCCGGACCAGCCTGGCGGTCGTCGAGCCGGTCGCGGACCGGGCCACCGCGCACTTCTACGCGCTGATCTTCCTCACCCACCCCGAGATCAGGGCGCTCTTCCCGGCCGCCATGGACGTCCAGCGCGACCGGCTGTTCCGCGCCCTGCTGACGGCCGCCCGCAGCGCCGGCGACCCGGAGGGGCTGCGGGCCCACCTGGGCGCGCTGGGCCGGGGCCACCGCCGCTACGGCACGCTGACCGGCCACTACGGCCCGGTCGGCGAGTGCCTGGTGGCGGCGCTGGCCAAGTACGCCGGCAGCCGGTGGAACGCCGAGACCGAGCTGGCCTGGCGCCGGGTGTACCGGCTGGTCTCCTCGATCATGATCGAGGCTGCCGAGGAGGCCGCCCGCACCTCGCCGCCCTGGTGGCAGGGCGAAGTGGTGGCGCACGAGCGCCGGACCCCGGACGTCGCGGTGCTCACCGTCCGCCCGGACCAGGCCTACCCGTACCGCGCCGGGCAGTACACCAGTCTGGAGACGCCCTGGTGGCCCCGGGTCTGGCGGCACTTCTCGTTCGCCTCCGCGCCCCGGCCGGACCGTCTGCTGACCTTCCACGTCAAGGCGGTGCAGGCGGGCTGGGTGAGCAACGCGCTGGTGCACCGGGCCGCGCCCGGGGACGTGCTGCGGCTCGGCCCGGCGGTCGGCGGGATGACCCTGGACGACGCCGACGACGGCGACCTGCTGCTGGTGGGCGGGGGCACCGGGATCGCGCCGCTGCGGGCACTCGTCGAGGAGGTCGCCGAGCGCGGCGCCGGGGGCCGCTCGGTGGAGGTGTTCCACGGGGCGCGGACCCCCGCCGAGCTCTACGAGCTGGCGGCGCTGCGGGAGTTGGCTGACCGGCAGCACTGGCTGACCGTGCGCGCGGTGCTGTCCGGCCCCGGCGCCGGGACGGCGGAGGCCGCCGCCGCGGGCCTGCTCGCGGGCGAACTCCCGGAGGCGGTGGCCAGGTTCGGGCCGTGGACCGGACGGACGGCCTACCTCTCCGGCCCGCCCGCGATGGTCCGGCGGACGAGCGGGGTACTGCTGCGGGCCGGGCTGCCGGCCGAGCGGATCCGGCACGACCTGGTCGGCGACCTGGCCGCGCCGTGAGCCGCCCAGCGGGGCCGTGAGTCGCCCTGCGGCGCGGTGAGTCGCCCAGCGGGGCCGTGAACCGCCCGGCGGCGCGGTGAGCCGCCCGGTCGCGCCGTGGGCCGTCAGGCGAGGTCGGGGGCGAGCAGGGCGCGGACGCCCTCGATGTTGGCGGCCAGGTAGGCCCGCAGGGACGGCGGCACCACATTGACCGAGGTCACGCCCTCGCGGGTGAACGGGACCCGCACCACCTCGTAGTCGCCGTTCGGTTCGTCCACCTCGGGGCCGTGCCGACGGTCGAGGTCCATCGAGGCGAGCCGGCAGACGAAGAAGTGCTGCACCTTGACCCCGTGCGGGTGGAGCAGGCCGTCGTCGGCGGGGGTCCCCCCGGCCGGGGGCTGGGGGAGGGTGTGGCTGATGGTGTCCACGAAGGCGGGGACCACGTCGACCACCTTGCCGCCGAGTTCCTCGTCCACCTCGCGGTGCAGGGCCTCGACCACGGTGCGGTCGCTCCGCTCGACACCCCCGCCGGGCGTGATCCAGTACGGGTGCGGGGCGCCGGGGCGGGTGCGCCTGATCAGGACCAGCGAGGCCGGTCCGTGAGGGTCGTTGGGATCCGTCTCCAGCACGATCGCCCGGGCGGTGCGCTTGACGACGGGGCGGGGCGGGGTGCGCATGGCGACCTCCGGGGCTGGAGCGTTGTGCGGGAGTCTCCCGCAGCCCGGACCGGCCGAAACGCGCCCCGCCCCGGTTGCGTCCGTCCGGGGCGGGGCGGGACGGTGACCGTTCGGGGCGGGGCGGCGGCGTTCGCGCTCAGTCCTCGTCGAGGGCGAGGCTCAGGCCCCAGGAGACCAGGCTGACGATCAGCGCGCCGAACAGCGCGGCCCAGAAGCCGTCGACGTGGAAGTCGAGGTCGAGCTTGTCCGAGGCCCACGAGGTGAGCCACAGCATCAACGCGTTCACCACGAAGGTGAACAGGCCGAGAGTGAGGATGAACAGGGGGAGGGAGAACAACTTCACCACCGGCTTGATCAGCCAGTTGACCACGCCGAAGACCAGCGCCACGGCGACCACCGTGAGCGTCTTGTGCTTCCAGTCGTCCCCGGTGAGCGTGATCGCGGGGACGATCCAGGCGGCGACCCAGATGGCCGCCGCGTTGATCAGTGTCTTGATGACGAAACCCTTCATGGGGCCAGCGTCCCAGGTCGGTCAAGGGGTGACGCCGCTCCGGGCGGTGCGGTGGTGTTGAATGCCGGTGGTTCGAGGTCCGTACGAGAAGGGGTGCTCCCCGATGAAACTGTTCCGACTGGACCACCTGGACGCCGAGCGCGCCGCCAACGACGGCGCGTACCTGCGCTTCCTGCGGGAGCCTCGGATGTCGGCCGGCCTCTACGCGCTCGCCCCCGGCGACACCGACACCCAGACCGCGCACGCCCAGGACGAGATCTACCAGGTGATCAGCGGCCGGGCCGAGCTGACGGTCGGGAACGAGACCGCCACCGTCGGCCGGGGCACCGTCGTCTACGTGCCCGCCGGCACCCCGCACCGCTTCCACCACATCACCGAGGAACTGCGGGTGCTGGTGGTGTTCTCCCCGCCCGAGGACTGAACCGGGGACGCGGCGGACGGCCGGTTAGGGTCGGGGCATGAGCCTGAGCCTGACCGAAGAACTCTGGGCGGCGATCGAGCCGGTCTACGCCGAGATCCTCGACCACCCCTTCCTCGCCGGCCTCACCGACGGCACCCTGCCGCGGGAGGCGTTCCGCCACTTCGTCGTGCAGGACTCGCACTACCTGCGCGACTACGCCCGCGCGTTGGCCGTCTGCGCGGCCAGGGCCCCGGGCGAGGAGGAGGTGCGGGCCTTCGCCGACGACGCGATCGGCGCGCTGGCCGCCGAGCAGGGGATGCACGCCGAGTTCCTGGACGCCTTCGGCGACACCGCCGAGCAGGCCGCCGCCGAACCGGTGCTGCCGACCACCCGCGCGTACACCAGCTACCTGCTCGCCACGGTCTACGGCGGCTCCTTCGCGGAGGCCGTCGGCGCCGTGCTGCCCTGCTACTGGATCTACGCCCGGGTCGGCGAGCGGCTGCTCGCCGAGGGCTCCCCCGACCCGCTCTACGCGAAGTGGATCGCCACCTACGGCGACGAGGCGTTCCAGTCGGTGGTGCGGCGGGTGCTGGCGCTGACCGACCGGCTCGGCGAGGAGATCTCCCCCACCGAGCGGCGCCGGGTGGTCGAGCACTTCGTCACCACCTCCCGGTACGAGTGGATGTTCTGGGACGCCGCCTGGCGCCGGGAGTCCTGGCCGGTCTGAGGCCCGGGACGGGGGTGCGACCGGGGGCGCGACCGGGGTGGCGGCCGGGGTCGTTCCCCGAGGTCGGGGCCGGGTTCACCCGGGGTCCGGGGTCGGGGTGATCTCCGGGTTCTCTCGGGGCCGTTGGCCCTCGTTCCGCCCCCCGGGCCGCCGTACGATCGAAGTACGAAAGCGAGCGGGATGCGGCACCGGACGGCAGCCGACCCCAAGGGGAGAGAAGGAACGGACATGGCTGAGCTCTGGAAGTCGCTGCCCTCGTGGGTGCGGAACATCGTTGTCCCGGTGCTGGTGCTGATCCTGGCGTGGAACCTGCTGATGTTCGTCTTCGGTGTGGTCGGCGCGCTGCTGGCCTTCGCCGTCAAGGCGCTGGTGGTGGTCGGTATCGCCGCCGCCGTGGTGATCCTGGTCAAGAAGGCCGCAAGGAACTAGCGCCCCGGACCTGCCCCGACGCCCGCGCCCCCTCTCCGGGGCGCGGGCGTCGGGCGTTCACGGCCGGGCCGCGGGGCCGGTGGCGCTCTCGCGGAGGAAGGCGTCGAGGTCCCGGTGCGGCCGCCAGCCCTGGGTGCGGGCGCGGGTGAGGTCCAGCACGACGTCGCGGGAGAGCTGGTCCACCGCGTACGGGGTCAGACCAGGGAGCCGCCCGCTGCGGGCGGCCAGCCGGGCCAGCGGGGCCGGCACATGGTGGATCCGCGCGGTCACGCCGTGCGCGGCCAGCACCGCGCGGACCGCCTCGTCGCGCCGGTAGGGGCGGGCGTCGGCGATGTTGTAGGCGACCGGCGTCCACGGGCGGTCGCCGGTGCGGCCGGCGCCGACCGCGGACAGACAGGCGTCGGCGAGGTTCTGCACCGCGGTGAGACTGAGCCGCACGTCGCCGCCGGGCAGCAGCAGCCGTCCCCGCCGGACCCGCTCCAGCAGCCGGGGCACCAGATGCGGGTCACCGGGCCCGTACACCGCGCGCGGGCGCAGCACCACGGCGCCCGCGGCGAGGGCGAGCCGCTCGCCGGCGGCCTTGGTGCGCCCGTACGCGTTGAGCTGGCCGGCCTCGGTGGGGTGGTCCTCGTGGACGGAGCCGCGGTCCGCCCTCGGGTCGTAGACGCTGGCGCTGGAGACCCAGACCAGCGGGCGGTCCCCGGCGGCCCGCAGCAGCCGTTCGGTGCCGGCGACGTTGACGGCGTGCTGGGCGGCCTCGGCCCCGGTGCCCCGGGGCAGGTCGGCGACGGCGGCGGCGCAGTGCACGATCGCGTCGGCGCCGGTGAAGTCGGGCTCCCCGGCGGTGGCGTCCCAGGGGACGTGGCGGCCGGCCGGTCCGGGGCGGCGGCCGTGGCAGAGCACCTCGTGGCCGGCGGCGAGGGCGGCCCGGACGACGTGGGAGCCGCAGAAGCCGCTCGCGCCGGTGACGGCTATCCGCATCGGGTCTCCTCGGTGGGTCTCGGGGCGGTGGGGTTGGGTGCGGCTTTGGCGGGGGTGCGGGTGGCGCGCAGCGTGAGTTCGGCCCAGCCGGGCAGCGCGGCCCGCCGGTCGACCCGGGCCCGGACGACCACCGGCCGGTACGGCGCGAGCGCGAGCAGCAGTTCGGCGAGCAGGGCGCGGGCCACCCCGGCGCCGGGGCAGGCGTGCGGCCCGGCGCCGAACACCGCCTGGGTGGCCGCGGGCCCGGGGGAGGGCGTGGGCCGGTGCGCCCCGGCGGCGTGCCGGGCGACCAGGACCAGCCGGTCCCCGGCCCGGACCCGTCGCCCGGCCAGCACGGCATCGGCGGCGGCCACCCGGGGGAGCAGCGGCGAGGCCGCGGTGAGCCGGAGCAGTTCGGCGGCCAGCGCGGGTGCGCCGGGGGCGTCGACCGAGGGCCAGAGTCCGGCGTCCGCGCACCAGGCGGCGGCCCGGGGCAGCGCGGCGACGCTGGTGTTGACGGCGGCGACCGCGACCATGGCGTCCCGGGGGTCGGGCAGCAGCGCGGCGAGTTCGCCGGCCCGGGCGGCGGCCGTCCGGGCCGCGCCGGGCGGACGGGGGCCGGGCAGGTGGTCGCGGGCGGCGGCCGCGGCGGCCTCGGTGGCGGCTCCGGCGATAGTCGTCGGGCAGACCGCCGTCCCGGTCAGTGCGGCGGCCGTGACTCCGGCCAACTCCCTTGAAAGAGAGACGAGTTCGAGGTCGCCGGTGGCGAGTTCGGGGATCCGCGCGGTGAGCACCGCCTGCCAGGACGGGCGGAGCCGGTCCACCGCCGAGGCGTCCAGCTCGACCGCCAACGCGCGCCGGGCGGCCCGGTGTTCGGCGCCGTCCTGGTCGAACAGCAGCCCGCCGGAGGTGAGTTCGGCGGCGGCCCCGCCGGTGGTGCCGGGGGCGGTGCGGTCCAGCGGGATCCGGGTGAGCGCGGTGCGGTAGGCCTCGGCGTCGTGCACCAGCACGGTGCGACCGAGCCGGGCGACCGGGCGGCGGCGGGTGGCGGCGAGCAGCGCGAACAGGAGGGGGTGGCTGCGCAGATAGACCCGGCGGTCCCGGCGGCGGGCGGCCCGGTGCGCGGCCGGTGCCGGCGTCGGCACCGCGCGGTCCGCCCGCTCCCCCGCGCGCGTGTCCTTGTTCATCCGGCCAGTTCCCGGGCGCACCGGGCGGCCGCCGCCGCGCGGTCCGGCTTGCGGGAGCGCCCGGCCAGCGGCACCCGGCCGAACAGCACCGCGTCCGGGCGGGCCGAGCCCATCCGCGCCAGCGGTCCGGCCAGTGCGGCGCGCAGCCGCTCCGGGTCGGTGCCGGGCGAGGGCTGGACGAGAGCGACCAGCCGTTCGTCACCGTCCCCGTCCGGGACGCCGACCAGCACCGCGAGTTCGACGCCCGGCAGGTGCAGGGACGGTTCGTAGAGGCCGGGATAGATGTTCTCGGCGCGGCGCAGCACCATGTCCTTGAGCCGCCCGCCGAGCACGATCCGGCCGTCCGGGTCGAGCGTGGCGAGGTCGCCGGTGCGCACCCAGGGGTCGGGTTCCTCGCCGAGGTAGCGGTGCCGGGCGCCCGGGCCGCCGAGCAGGAGTTCGCCGTTCGGCGCGAGCGCGGTGCGCACGCCCGGCAGCGGTGCGCCGACCAGGTCGCCGGGCCCGGTGAAGGCGCTCTTCTCGGCCTCTTCGACGGCGGCCGCCGGGAACAGCTCGGTGAGTGCGTAGACGCCCCAGGCTTGTTCCGCCCCGGCCTGTTTGACCCGGCGGAGCAGGGTGGCGTCGGCGGGCGCCGAGCCGGTCCAGACCCGGCCGGTGAAGCGTGCCCCGGCGCCGAGCGCGGCGCGCAGCTGCGGCGGGGTGAGGTAGGTGTGGGCGGGGGTGAGCCGGGCGAGCTGGCGGGCCAGCGCGGCCGGTTCGCGGGCGGGCAGGGCGACCGCGGCCCCGGCGCTCAGTGCGGGGACGAGCACGAAGAAGGTGCCGCCCAGGACGACGGAGCCGGGTCGCGGGTCGACCAGTTCGCCGACGGTGCGCAGACCGGCGGCCAGGCCGCCCCGGGAGTGCACCACGGCGCGCGGGCGGGCGGTGGTGCCGGAGGTGAAGACGATGACGGCGTCCGTGTCGCGCGCGGGTGCGTCGGAGCCGGGGATGCCCGGTACCGACGCGCCGAACCGTCCGACCCGCAGTCGGGGCGCGCAGCCGGGCAGCCGGCGGCCGAGGGTGGCGACCGGGCCGAGCGCCTCCAGCGGGGGCAGGGCGAGGTCGGCGCGGCGGGCCAGCGGCCGGGCCCAGCCGGCCACCGCCTGGGCGGCGGCGTCGGCGAGGACCAGGTCGGGGCGGGCCAGCGCGAGCCGGGCGGCCAGGACGTCGGGGCCCGCGGTCGGGTCGAGGACGGCGATCCGCAGGCCGAGCCGGTGTGCGGCGAGCATGACGGCGAGCGCGCGCGGGCCGGGGCGCAGGGCGAGGCCGAGGGTGGTGTCCTCGCCGAGGCCGCGGGCGTTCAGGGCGACGGCGTAGGTGTCGGCGAGGGCGGCGAGTTCGCCTCGGCGGATCCGGACGCGGGTGCCGCCGAGCCGGGTGTGGGCCAGGACGGCCGGGCGGTCGGGGTGCCGGGTGCGCAGGTCGTGGGCGAGCCGGTCGAGCACGGGGTGTCCTCGGGGTGCGGTGGGTCCGGTGGGTCCGGGGGTTCGGGGCGCTGGTTCGGTGGTCCGGGGACTTTGCAAAGTCTGCTGAGACTTTGCAAAGTCCCCTCCAGGCCAGGAAACGGGGGGTGCAGAGCACTTTGCAAAGTCCTGGCAGGACTTTGCAAAGTGCTCTGCAGTTGGTGGTGGCGGCGGGAGTTGTGGTGGCGGCGGGAGTGGGAGTGGGAGGCAGGGGTGGAGACGGGCAGGGGAGGCAGTGGTGAGCGGTGAGTGGCCGGCCGCCAGCAGTCAGCGGACGTCGACGGCGCGGGTGCCGGGCCCGCGGTCGAGGTACCAGCGAGCGGTGCCGACCACCCCGTAGGCGCGGATCCGGCGGGTGGAGTTCTGCACCACCATGTCGCGGCGGTGCGTGATCGCGGTGGTGTGCCGGCGGACGCGGTTGATGAACAGCCGGTCGGTGGGCGAGGGCCGGCGCGGCATGCCGCCGACCGCCAGGTACAGCTCGGCGGTGATCGCCATGTTGTTGCCCGCGTGCATCCGGTACGGCGTGAGGTAGCCGTGCCGGCGGTGGTGCGCGGGCCGGATCCGGCCGAAGAACGCGCCGAGCGCGACCAGGACCAGGAAGACGGCGCGCCCGGCCGGTCCGTGCTCGTCTCTGCGGGCGGTGACCCGGCCGCAGACCAGTCCGCCGCCGTCGAGCAGGGCGGCCCGGGCGGCGGCGGTCCAGCCGGGGGCGGGCAGGCAGTCGGCGTCGGTGCGGGCGAGCAGGATGGCACCGCGTGCGATGGCGTGCCGGAACGCGGTGTCGACCGCCGAGCCGACGCCCTTCTCCGGCTCGACCAGCACCTCGACCGGGAAGGGCGCCCGGTCGGCGAAGGCGCGGACGGCCTCGACGGTGCCGTCGGTGGAGCCGTTGTCGGCGACCAGCAGGGTGAACTCCCGGTCCCGCTGGGCGGCGAGGGCGTTCAGGGTGGCGGTGATCCTGGCCTCCTCCCGGTAGGCGGGGACGACCACCCAGAGCGCGGTCACGACGCCTCCCAGACCATCGTCATCAGGCTCACACCGCCGCCGAGACCGAGCATCAGCACTTTGTCGCCCGGCTCCAACTCATCGCGTATTCGGTCGAGTTGGATCCCGATCGTGGCGCTGGCGACATTGCCGAGCTCGGGCACCGTCACCACCAGCTTCTCCTCCGGCACCCCGGTGGCCTCGACGAAGCGCTCCAGGTAGGGGACGGTCACCTGGTGCACCAGTACCCGGGCGTAGTCCTCCCAGCCGAGGCCGGTGCGGGCGGCCACCCGGGTCAGGATGTCCAGGCCGATCTTCTCGAAGACACCGCGCAACTCCGTGCCACTGCCGCGGAAGTAGCTGTACTCGTCGCCGCGCGGGTGGCGCGAGCCGCCGCCCGGGATGCCGCCGGTCCGCCAGTGCTCGGAGGCGGTCTCGGTCTCCACGTCGAGGATGCCGCCGCGCTCCACCGCCTCCACCACGACGGCGGCGCCCGCGTCGCCGAAGGTGTAGCCGGCGAAGCCCGCGCGGAACTCCTCCGCCCCGTCGGGGTCCCGCCGCATCGCCCGGCTGGGTGTCTCGCCGGTGACCACCAGGGCCCGCCGGGCCCGGCCGGCCATGATCATCGAGCGGGCCAGGTCGATCCCGTTGAGGAAGCTGTTGCAGGCATTGCTGACGTCCAAGGCATGGGCGCGCGAGCCGAGTTCGGCCTGCACCAGATGCGCGGTGGCGGGTTCGGCGACATCCCGGGTGGCCGAGGCGAACAGCAGCAGGTCGAGGTCCAGCGGGTCCAGGCCGCGACTGTCCAGGGCGCGCCGGGCGGCGCCTAGGGCGAGGGTGGAGGCGTACTCGCCGTCGGCCGCGAAGTGCCGGGTGACGATGCCGGTGGCCTTCTCGAAGGTCCGCTCCGGCAGGCGCAGCCGGCCGCCGGCGGTGATCTCGTCCTGGAGCTGCCGGGAGGTCAGTCGGCGGGCGGGGAGCTGGGATCCGACGGCGGTGATGCCGATCCGCGCGGTGGCTGCTGGGTGCATGGTCCCATCGTGCTGCGGACGGGGCGGCGCCCGCCTGAGTACCTGTACTCAGGCGGGCGCCGCCGGGCTACTCGGACCGGGTCAGCCCTGCTCGGACTCCTCGTCCTCGCGGCGGTCCGCGCCGTCGCGGGCGGGGAAGCCGGCCGGCACGGCGTCCACCGGTACCGGGACGGAGACCGTCGCCACGGCCGCGGGAGCACCGGCTGCGGGAGCACCGGCTGCGGGAGCAGCAGCGCCAGGAGCGGCGGCCGCGGCAGCACCGCCCGCCGCCCCGCCGTCCGCGCCGACGGTGGACAGCAGCTGCCGGGCCAGCCCGAGCCCGGTGCCGCCCATCGCGAGCGCCTTGGTGAACAGCTCGCCCATCCCGTCGGCGCCGTTGAGCAGCACCATGTGTTCCACATTGCCGAAGGACTCGGCCGCCGCCCGCACGATCTGCGGCCACTGCTCGGCCAACTCCTGCGCCACCACCGCCTCCTGGTTCTCGGCGAGGGCGGCGGCCCGGGCCTTGATGCCCTCGGCCCTGGCCAGCGCGACCGCCCGGGCCGAGGCGGCGTCGGCCAGGCCGCGGGCCTCGACCGAGGCCGCCTCCGCCCGTCCGGTGGCCGTGGTCGCCTCGGCCTGTGCCAGGCCGCGCACCCGGGTGGCGTCGGCGTCCGCCTCGGCCGCGATCCGTACCCGCCCGGCCTCGGCGGCGGCTGCCAGCTCGGTCTCCTGGGCCTGTGCCTGGGCGGCGGAGATCCGGGCGTCACGGGCCGCCTCGGCGGTGGTGCGGGTGTCGTACGCGCGGGCGTCGGCGGGCTTGCGCACGTCGATCTGGAGCTGCTGCTCCTTGCGCCGTGCCTCCAGTTCGGCGACCCGGGTCTCCTGGACCACCACCTCCTGCCGGGAGGCGGCGTCGGCGAGCGGACCGGCCTGTCGGGCGCGGGCCGTCGCGGTGTCCATCTCGGCCTGGTAGGAGGCCTGTTGGATCTCGCTGTTGCGGGTGGCCTCGGCCTTGCGGGCGGCGGCCTCCTGCTCCGCCTCGGTGGCCACCCGGTCCGCCGCCGCCTGGGCGATCCGGGCGTCCCGCTGGACGGCGGCGGCGTGCGGGATGGCGAGGTTCTTGATGTAGCCGGTCGGATCGATGATCTCCTGGATCTGCAGGGTGTCGATGATCAGCCCGAGCTTCTCCATCTCCAGTCCGGAGGCGGCCCTGGTCTCGCCGGTGAGCCGCTCGCGGTCGCGGATCATGTCCTCGACGGTGAGTCCGCCGACGATCGACCGCAGGTGCCCGGCGAAGACGTTGTGGACGCGCTGGCTGATCAGTTTCTGCTGGTCCAGGAAGCGGCGGGCGGCGTTGGCGATGGAGACGTCGTCGTCGCCGACCTTGAAGATCACCACGCCCTTGACCCGGACCGGGATGCCCTGCGTGGTGACGCACTCGACGTTCAGTTCGGCCTCGTTGAGGTCCAGCGAGAGTCGCCGGACGCCCTGCAGGCCGGGGGTGACGAGGGTCCCCCGGCCGGTGACGATCCGGAAGCCCAGCCCGTCACCGACCCCCTCGGTGCGGTGGCGGGAACCGGAGATGATCAGTGCCTCGTTCGGCTCGGCCACCCGCCACATGAGCTTGAAGAGCGTGATCATGACCACCAGGGCCCCGGCGACCGCCCCGGCGATGATGTATCCCATGGTTCAACTCCCCCTTCCGGCGCAGGAGATGCGCCGAAAAGGATTGTCCGCCCGGGTCGGTCGCGGGGAAAGGGACGTGACATGACGCACCGTCACAAGGTCGTCACGGGAGGGTCCGCGGATCGTCACAGGCCACCGGCCACCGGCCACCCAGCCACCCGGCCGCCCGATCGTCACGGACCGATCGGCGCGACGTAGACCGTCCGCGGCGGCTGGTACTCGATCACCACCACCGGCGTCCCCACCACCAGCCGGTCCCCGGGAACGGCCAGGTAGGCGAGGAACGCCTCGGCGCCCCGGCGCTCCGGGACGTGCACCATCACCTCGCCGACCAGCCCGGCACCCACCGCTCCGGTGACCCGCCCCGTGCTCCCGACCACGCCGGCCTCCCTCGACTCGTCAGCTACGAAGCCAGTCTGCCCGCCGGAAGGCCGCCGCGCCCCACCGTTCACCCGCCGGACCTCGCCGTTCGCCTGCGGGGACCCCCTCTGGACCTCGGGCGGTCGGCTCGCTACGGTGTTGGACGTCATGCGCGGGCAACACCGCCTGCGGACGCGGGAGCTCGGAGCACCGGGCTGAGAGGGCGCTGAACGGGACGTCGAAGGACGGACCGGAGGCTGCGTCGACCGCAGGAACCTGACCGGGTAATGCCGGCGTAGGGAGTTGAAGGTCCGTTGACCACCTTTGAGGCACAGCCGCAGTCTGCCCAGTCGCCGTCCGGGCACGGCGCCGCAGTGACCAGCGCCGGCACCGGCTACCCCACCCCCGCCTGGCGCAAGGCCTACCGCGAGGGGTCCCGCCCCGACCTGCGCGTGCCGTACCGCGAGGTCGTGCTCACCAACGAGAAGACCGTCCCGCTGTACGACACCTCCGGGCCGTACACCGACCCGGCCTACGAGCCCGACGTCCGGCGCGGGCTGCCCGCGCTGCGGGACTCCTGGATCCGCCAGCGCGGCGACGTCGAGGAGTACGACGGCCGCGAGGCGCGCCCCGAGGACGACGGCATCAAGCACACCTCGCCGCGCGGCGGGAACCTCCGCAACCTCGACGCGGTGTTCCCCGGCCGCCCGCGCCGTCCGCTGCGCGGCCGCGGCGACGTCGCGGTCACCCAGCTCGGCTACGCCAAGCGCGGCATCGTGACCCCCGAGATGGAGTTCGTCGCCCTGCGGGAGGGCCTGGCGCCCGAGTACGTGCGGGACGAGGTGGCCCTCGGCCGCGCCGTCATCCCGGTCAACGTGAACCACCCCGAGGTCGAGCCGTCGATCATCGGCACCAACTTCCTGGTGAAGATCAACGCCAACATCGGCAACTCCGCGGTCACCTCCTCGATCGAGGAGGAGGTGGAGAAGATGACCTGGGCGACCCGCTGGGGCGCCGACACCGTGATGGACCTCTCCACCGGCCGCAACATCCACACCACCCGTGAGTGGATCCTGCGCAACTCCCCCGTGCCGATCGGCACCGTGCCGCTCTACCAGGCGCTGGAGAAGGTCGACGGCCGGGCCGAGGACCTCAGCTGGGAGGTCTACCGGGACACGATCATCGAGCAGTGCGAGCAGGGCGTCGACTACATGACCGTGCACGCGGGCGTGCTGCTGCGCTACGTGCCGATGACCGCCCGCCGCAAGACCGGCATCGTCTCCCGCGGCGGCTCGATCATGGCCGCCTGGTGCCTGGCGCACCACCGGGAGAACTTCCTCTACACCAACTTCGAGGAGCTCTGCGACATCCTCGCGCGCTACGACGTCACCTTCTCGCTGGGTGACGGCCTGCGCCCCGGTTCGATCGCGGACGCCAACGACGAGGCGCAGTTCGCCGAGCTGCAGACCCTGGGCGAGCTGGGCCGGATCGCCCGCGCCAAGGACGTCCAGGTGATGATCGAGGGCCCGGGCCACGTCCCGATGCACAAGATCAAGGAGAACATGGATCTCCAGAAGGAGATCTGCGACGAGGCCCCGTTCTACACCCTGGGCCCGCTCACCACCGATGTCGCGCCCGGCTACGACCACATCACCTCGGGCATCGGCGCCGCGATGATCGCCTGGTGGGGCACCGCGATGCTCTGCTACGTCACGCCCAAGGAGCACCTGGGCCTGCCCAACCGGGACGACGTGAAGACCGGCGTCATCACCTACAAGATCGCCGCCCACGCCGCCGACCTGGCCAAGGGCCACCCCGGCGCCCAGGCCTGGGACGACGCGCTCTCCGACGCGCGCTTCGAGTTCCGTTGGGAGGACCAGTTCAACCTGGCCCTCGACCCGGAGACGGCCCGCGAGTTCCACGACGAGACCCTCCCCGCCGAGCCCGCGAAGACCGCCCACTTCTGTTCCATGTGCGGTCCGAAGTTCTGCTCGATGAAGATCTCCCAGAAGATCCGCGAGGAGCACGGCGACGGTTCGAGCGCCGTCGAGTCCGGCTACGGGGCCGACGCGCTCGCCGGGATGGCCGAGAAGTCGGCGGAGTTCGCCGCCCAGGGCAACCGGGTCTACCTGCCGCTGGCGGACTGAGCACGCCGCACGGGTGCGCCGGACCGGGAGGTGGAGGGGGCCTCCCGGCCCGGGCGCACCCGTGCGGCGGTGTCCCGGCCCGCTGCCCGGTCGGTAGCGGCGCCGGTCAGGCGGCGTCCTCGGGGTACCAGCGGAGCTCGACCGTGTTGCCGTCCGGGTCCTGGACGTAGATGGAGGTGGCGCTGCCGCGGGCGCCGTAGCGGGGGACGGGGCCCTCCAGGACCTTGAAGATGCCGGCGTCGATGACCTGCTGCCAGTCGAGCGGGTCGACGGTGAGACAGATGTGGTCGACGTTGGACTCGCCGCGCGGGCGGGACATCAGGTCGATGATCGTCTCGGGGGTGACCCGGAGGGACGGGAACGAGACCTTGCCGGCGCGCCACTCCTCGACCCGGACCGGCTCCAGGCCGAGCAGGCCGCCGTAGAACTCCAGCGAGCGCTCGATGTCGCGGACGTTGAGCACGAGGTGGTCGAAGGCCTTCACACGGATGGCGGTCATGGTGGCTCCAGTCGGGAGGGGTAGTGCCGGTGACGTGTTCCACGATCCGCCAGGCGGCCGGTGTCATCAAGACGGCATCGGTCAACGATCATTGAGGCGGAGTAAACGATGGGGGGCGCACGGTGCTGGAACGGGTGGAGATCGAGGTCTTCCTGACACTCGCGGAAGAGCTGCACTTCGGCCGCACCGCGGAACGCCTGCGGCTCAGCACCGGCCGGGTCAGCCAGGTGGTGCGACAGCTCGAACGGCGGCTCGGCGGCGCGCTGTTCGAGCGCACCAGCCGGGCGGTGCGGATCACCCCGGTGGGCCGGCGGCTGGCGGAGGAGCTGGCGCCGCTGGTGGCCGGCATCACGGCGGCGGTGCGCCGGGCGGCCGAGGCGAACCGGGGTGTCGCCGGTGAGCTGCGGGTGGCGTTCCTCGGCGAGGGGACGGCGCCGGTGCTGCTCAGGGCGGTCGCGCTGTTCAACGAGCGGCACCCGGACTGCCGGGTGGACGTCCGCGAGGCCCAGCTGGCGAACACCCGGTCCAGCCTGCTGGACGGTTCGGTGGACGTGCTGATCGCCGCCTTCCCGTTCGACGGGATGGCGAACGGCCCGGTGCTGATGACCGAGCGCCGGGTGCTCGCGGTGGCGGCCGGGCACCCGCTGGCGGGGGCCGCCTCGGTGTCGCTGGAGGTGCTGGGCGACCATCCGGTGGTGCAGTACCCGGCCGTGACCTCGGCCGCCTTCAAGCGGGACCGCACCCCGGACCGGACCCCGTCGGGGCGGCCGGTGCCGCCCGGCCCGGTCGGCGCGACCTTCTCCGAGATGCTGACGCTGGTCGCGCTGGGCCGGGGCGTGCTGCCGGTCGGCGAGCTCTCGCTGCGCTACCACCCGCGTCCGGACCTCGCCTATGTGCCGATCGAGGACGCCCCGCTGATCGAGCGCGGCCCGGTCTGGCGGGAGGGGAACACCACGGAGCGGGTCCGCGAGTTCGTCCGGGCGGCGGCGGACTCGGTGGCGGGGGGCTCGGCGGCGGTCGACTCCGCGGCAGCCACCTCCTAGCATTCGGCCCGGGTCAGCTGTCGTCGGGCCCGGTGAGGGCCGGGGCGGTGCCGGCCCGGGCGGCGGCGGTGAGGTGGGGGACGAGCGCCCGCTCGCGCAGGGCGCGCTGCCAGTCGCGCCGGGCGTCGTCGAGCTCGGCCGCGAGCTCGGGGTCGGTGCCCTGCGGGAAGGGGACGGTGGGCGGGGCCGAGCCGTCGCGCAGGGCGGTGAGGATCAGCCCGACGATGCCGACCGCCATCGCGGCCACCCCGGCGGCGAGGGCGAGCCACCCGGCGGTGAGCAGCGAGCGGGCCAGGGCGCTGTCCGGGTCGGCGGCGCGCAGCGCGTAGCCGAGCAGCAGCAGGACCAGGGCGGCCGCCCAGGCGAGGATCGGGGTGAGGACGGTGAGCACCGGCAGCAGCCCGGCGCCGCCGTTCTCCGAGCGCAGCTGGGTGAGCAGTCCGGGCGCGGTGGGTTCGCCGGGTGCCGGCGGGGTGGCGCGCAGGTTCTCGCGCAGCCGCAGGTAGTGCTGGTACTCGGTGGCCGCCGGGGCGGCGACGTGGTCGGCCGAGGCGAGCGCGTGGGCGCGCAGGTCGTCGGAGGGTGGCGCGCCGGGCGCGCGCAGGACGGTGCGGAGGGTGTCGTCGCGCAGTGCCGCGTCGAGGAGGCGCTCGAAGTCCGGGCGGTCCTCGGCGAGCAGGTGCGGGGCGTCGTTCATGGGGACCCCGTTCATGCGGACCCCCGCGCTCTCCGCCCCCATGGGCGCGGGGCGGGGCGCGGAGTCGGGCCGCCGGTGGGGCGGCCGGGTGTGGTGTGCCCCCGATGGTAGGGGTGGGTGCGGCCGGGTAGACAGAGACTTTCCGGAATTTCGCGCCCCTGGATGCGCGTGCGCGACCGTCCGTGCGCCGGGAACGCGCGTTCGGTCGACGGACCGTCACCTGCCGTGGGCGGAGGGTGTTCCGCGGCGGCGGAAGGGCCGGACCGCGTGCGGTCCGGCCCTGTGGCAAGCGTCCGGGGCCCGTGCGGGTGGGCCGACGGCTCAGATCGGCAGGCGGGAGACCAGCAGCCGGCCCTCCATGGTCACCCCGCCGTCCATGGCGACGGCGAGGTCCTCCGCGTAGACGTACGGGCCCGGGACGTGCGGCGGCATGCCGTCGTCGGCGTGCACCGCGCCGGTGAGGTACGGGATCGGGCTGTGGCCGTGCACGACGCGCGTGCCGCCGTAGGTGTCCAGCAGCTCGCGGACGGCGGTCGGGCCGGAGTCGCCGCGGAAGGCGAAGCGCTTGGTGAACCGGCGGAAGCAGTCCCACCACTCGTCGACGCCCTCGTCCGCGAGCAGGTCGTGCACGGCGTCGTTGACCTCGGGGATGGACTCGCCGTACTCCAGGTACGCGGTGGTGTCGGAGTGCAGCAGCAGGTGGCCGTCCTCCAGGGCGATCGCGGGGAGCCGGGAGAGCCAGCTGATGTGGTGCGCCTCCAGGCGCTCCAGGTCGCTCTGCTGTCCGCCGTTGAGCCGCCAGGCGGCGAGGAAGGAGGCGGTGCCGGCGGTGGACTGGACGGGCTCGTCGCCGTACCGGGCGGCGCCGAGGAAGAGCAGTTCGTGATTGCCCATCAGGGCCCGGCAGTAGCCGCCGGCCGCCGCCGACTCGGCGGCGAGCTGCATGACCAGGTCGATGACGCCGATGCCGTCCGGGCCCCGGTCGGTGAAGTCGCCGAGGAACCAGATCCGGGACCGGCCGGCGGACCAGTGGCCGTCGGCGTCGATCAGGCCCTGGTGGCGCAGCTCGGTGCGGAGCTCGTCGAGGTAGCCGTGCACGTCGCCGACGACGTAGAGCGGGCCGACCGGCTCGCCGGGGGCGGGGGCCGGGTACGGGTGGTAGGGCTGGCCGGGTTCGGCGAGCGGGGGGCCGAGCTCGATGGTCGGCGGGTCGTCGCTCTGCGCTCCGGGGCCGGGGTGGCCGCCGTGGGCGGGGGAGGGGTGGTCCGGCAGGGTGGGCTCGTAACCGGCCTGCTCGTGGGGGCCGTTCTGGGCGTGCACGGTGTGGCCCTGGTCGGGGCCGGTGGCCGGCCAGTGCTGTTCGAGGTACCGGGCGCCGCCGTAGCCGCTGTAGGTCTCGGCCTCGTAGCCGGTCGCGGCGTACCCCCCGTTGGGGTCCGGTTCGTAATAGGTGCCGTACGGCAGCACGTCGAGGTCCGGCTGGTGGCGTGGGCCTGAGTCCGGGTGTTCAGGCCCGGGGAAGCGGTCCTCGGGTGTCATTCGCCCATCATAGGAAGACCACTCTCCCGGCGTCGTCACCTGGTGGGTATCCAATCCTCCGGAGCGTCAGCCGGGCGGTCCGTCAGGTCCGTTTTGTCCCGACTCGGCATGGGCCGGACCACAGCCCGCTGGGGTGCGGTCCCGGGGGTCACACCTCACCCGGCGGGCGGGGCGGGCTGACCGTGGTGCGTGGGCTCCGTCGTTGCGAGGAGGCGCGGACGATGAGCTCGGTCGGCATCAGGGTGCCGGGCGGCGGACCGGTGCCGGCGGTGCGGAAGCGGGGCGGGAAGAGCCGGGCGATGTCCACGCCGGTGCCGGAGTCCACGCCCTCGATGGCGTCGATCAGGAGGTTCACCACGGTGGTGCCGATCCGCCGGGGCTTGAGCGACAGGGTGGTGATGGGCGGCTCGGTGGTGGCGTAGACGTCGCTCTCGCTGCAGCAGACCAGCAGCAGGTCGTCCGGCACCCGCAGGCCGTAGCGGCGGGCGGCGGCGAGCAGGTCGGTGCCGTTGGGGTCGAACAGGCCGTAGACGGCGTCCGGCCGGTCCGGGCGGGCGAGCAGCCGGTCGGCGGCGACGGCGCCGGCGGCCGGGTCGTGCGCGGGGTAGGTCTCGTAGACCGGTTCCTGGCCGACCTTGGCGCACCAGCCGAGGTAGGCCTCGGTGGAGAGCCGGGTGTAGGTGTCGGTGCTGGTGCCGGTGAGCAGGCCGATCCGGCGGGCGCCGGCCTCGGAGAGGTGGTCGAGGATGCCGAGCACGGCGGCCTCGTGGTCGTTGTCGACCCAGGCGGTGACCGGGCAGTTCCCCGGCTTGCCGTCGCTGACCACCGGGACGCCGGACCGGTACAGCTCGCTGACCAGCGGGTCCTGGTCGGGCGGGTCGATCACCACGGTGCCGTCCAGGGCGATGTTGCCCCAGACGTCGTGCCGGGACGAGGCGGGCAGCACCACCAGTGCGTAGCCGCGGCCCAGGGCGGCACTGGTGGCGGCCCGGGCCATCTCGGCGAAGTAGGCGAACTCGGTGAAGGTGAACGGCTCTTCGCCGTAGGTCGTGACGGTCAGCCCGATCAGGCCGGACCGTCCGGTGCGCAGGGTGCGGGCCGCCGCCGAGGGGCGGTAGCCGAGGCGCTCGGCGACTTCGCGCACCCGGCTTCTGGTCTCGTCGGGCAGGCGGCCCTTCCCGTTCAGCGCGTCGGAGACGGTGGTGATCGACACTCCGGCGGCTGCTGCCACATCCCGGATGCCGGCCCGCTCCAGACGCCGTGAGGTGGTGGGCCGCCGACCGCTCTGGTTGGCTGCTGCTGTCATGGCGGACCGATCGTATGGCTCCTGACAAGGGTCTGTGACCGGCGCATTGGGAGCCTGTGGAGATACGTTTCTCCGTGAGTGAGCCCGTGTGCGCCCCTTCGATCCCCGTACGAAACCAGCTGGTTTACCTCTGACATGTGCCAAAGGAACCCAGCAGAATGGCTGATCCGCGTCTGTAACCCGACCGGGCATCTCACCCCTACGGGTGAGTGCGATCGGTATCGTTCAGGGCACCCGACCGGGGTGGAACCGCACGCGTTCCGACTGCCCGGGCACGGCGGCGACCCCGACCGTGGCGGGCGAACGCAGCGGAAAGACAGAAGGAGACCGACCGTGACCGCAGCACAGGGCCCCCGCCTCAGGCCGAGCCTGGACGGCATTCCCACCTACAAGCCCGGCAAGCCGGCAGGCCCCGACGCCTACAAGCTGTCGTCCAACGAGAACCCGTACGAGCCGCTCCCGGGCGTGCTGGAGGCGGCGGTCGCCGCGGCCGGCAAGCTCAACCGCTACCCGGACATGGCCGTCACCGAGCTGACCGCGGAGCTGGCGAAGCACTTCGACGTGCCGGTCGAGCACATCGCCACCGGCACCGGCTCGGTCGGCGTCGCCCAGTCGCTGATCCTCGCCACGGCGGGCCCGGGCGACGAGGTGATGTTCGCCTGGCGCTCCTTCGAGGCCTACCCGATCATCACCCAGGTCGCCGGTGCGACCCCGGTCCCGGTGCCGCTCACCGCCGGCGGTGACCACGACTTGGACGCGATGCTGGCCGCGATCACCGAGCGGACCAGGCTGATCTTCGTCTGCAACCCCAACAACCCCACCGGCAACGTGATCCACCGCGCCGAGCTGGAGCGCTTCCTGGACGCCGTCCCGGCCGAGGTGCTGGTCGTCGTCGACGAGGCGTACATCGAGTTCATCCGCGACCCCGAGGTGCCCAACGGCCTCGACCTCTACCGGGACCGCCCGAACGTCTGCGTGCTGCGCACCTTCTCCAAGGCGTACGGCCTGGCGGGGCTGCGGGTCGGCTTCGCGGTCGCGCACGAGCCGGTCGCGAACGCGCTGCGCAAGACCGCGGTGCCGTTCGGCGTCGTCCAGATCGCCCAGGACGCCGCCGTCGCCTCGCTGCGGGCCGAGGCCGCGCTGATGGTCCGGGTGGACGCGCTGGTCGAGGAGCGGACCCGGGTGGTGGCCGGGCTGCGGGCCCAGGGCTGGGAGATCCCGGACTCGCAGGCCAACTTCGTCTGGCTGGAGCTGGGCGAGCGCTCGCAGGACTTCGCGGCCGCGTGCGCGGCCGCCGGGGTGATCGTCCGGCCGTTCCCGGAGGGCGTGCGGATCTCGATCGGCGAGGTCGAGGGCAACTCGATCTTCCTCGCGGTGGCGGAGGCGTTCCGCAAGGAGCTGTAGCCCCCGCGCGCAGTCAGGTCCCGCGGCGGAGCGGGCGGCCCGGTCCGTACCGGCCGCCCGGCTCCGCCGCGGTGCGTTCCGGGGCGGTTGCCGGGGTCCGGCGGCGGCGCCGCGACGGGCCCCGGACGATCAGGAGTGCCTGGGGTTTTCTGGGAGACGGCTGGGAGAACGGTCAACGGATCGTCCGGAACCGGCCAAGCCGGCCCCGGTGGCGGGCGGAGCGCGGCAAATGCCCGGTTCGGCCGGTCAGCCTTCTCCCAGTCGGCGCCCAGGACGGTGCAAGAGCGTCCCGGGAAGCTGTCCGCCATGAAGGTGTTCCCGCGACGGCGAGGTGCCGTCCTCGTCAACTCCGCGCTCGGTGTGGCCCTGCTCGGTGCCGCCGCCCTGGCGTACACCGTGCTGGACGACGGCTCCGGCACCACGGCCGCCAAGGCCCCCGTCCGGACGGCGACCGTGACCAAGGGCACGGTCCTGGCCACGGTGTCCGGAACCGGCACCCTGGCCTCGCCCACCGACGCCGCCCAGGACTTCACCACCGGCGGGCGGCTCACCGCCGTCAAGGTCGCGGTCGGAGACCAGGTGACCAAGGGGCAGGTGCTCGCCACCGTCGACACCACGGCCGCCCAGCAGCAGGTGGACGCCGCGCAGGCGGCGCTCAACACCGCCTCGGTCAATCTGACCAAGGCCAGGGCGGGCGTCACCACGACGACCGTCCAGCAGCTGCCGGCCAAGGCCAACGGCTCGTCGGGCTCCTCGGGTTCGTCCGGCGGCGGTACGTCCGGCGGGAACGGCACTGGCGGCTCGGGCAGTACCGGCGGCACGGGAGGCCGGGGGGCGGGCGGGAGCAGCGCGTCCGCCCCCTCGGCCGACCCGTCCGGGCAGACCGCCCCGTCCGCGCAGGCCACCGTCCCGGCGGCGCCGCCCGCCGTCCCCGAGCCGCAGACCACCACCATCTCCACCACCAAGGTGGACGAGGCGGCGGTCGCCCAGGCCGAGCAGCAGCTCGCCACCGCGCAGACCAACCTCTCCAACGCCCGGACGGCGCTGGCCGGCACCACGCTCACCGCCTCCGTGGACGGCACGGTCGCCTCGGTGGCGGCCAAGGCCGGTGACACGGTCGGCGCGACCGGCGGCGGCTCCTCCGCCACCGGCGCCAAGTCGACCGGGAGCTCCGCCACCGCCCCCAGCGGCTTCATCGTGCTGACCAACCCGACCGGCATGCAGGTCACCGCGAACTTCTCCGAGCTGGACTCGCTCAAGCTCAAGAAGGGCGAGGCGGCCACCGTCACCCTGAACGCGCAGTCCGACAGCAGGTTCAACGCGTCGGTGCTGTCGGTCAGCCCGTTGCCGGTGAGCGGCTCCGGCGGCGGTTCGGCCGCCGTGCAGTACTCGGCGACGCTCCAGATCTCCGGTGACACCAGCAAGCTGCGGACCGGCCTCAGCGCGACCGTCTCGGTGGTCACCGGCGAGGCGGACAACGCGCTCTCGCTGCCCACCTCGGCCCTGTCCGGCACCGGTTCGAGCCGCACCGCGACCTTGGTCCACCAGGACGGCAGCACCGACCGGGTGACCGTCGAGGTCGGGGTCGAGGGCGACACCACGGTGCAGGTGCTGACCGGGCTGAACGAGGGCGACAAGGTCGAACTGGCCTCCACCAGCGGGTCCAACGGCTTCCCCAACGGCTCCTTCCCGGGCGCGAACGGCGGCCAGGGCGGCCAGGGCGGCCGGGCGCGGGTGCGGGTGTGGCCGGGATCGGCGGTGGCGGAGCCGCGGGCGGCGCGGGCGCCGCCCGGGGCGGTGGCCGCTGATGGCCCGCCGCGCCCTCCCCGCCCTCCTCACCCGCCGCGCCCTCCCGGCCCGGCCGGGCACCGGCCCGGTGCGGCCGGCCCACCCGGCCACGCCGCCCCCGGTGATCCGGATCCGCCGCCTCACCAAGTCCTACGGCCACGGCGACGCCACCGTGCACGCCCTGCGCGGCCCGGACGACCCCGCCACCGGAGCCCCGCTGGGCGTGGACCTGGACATCGAGCAGGGCGACTACGTCGCCGTGATGGGCAGCTCCGGCTCCGGCAAGTCCACGCTGATGAACATCCTCGGCTGCCTCGACGTCCCGACCGACGGCCGCTACCTGCTGGACGGCACCGACGTCGGCCACCTGGACGAGCAGCAGCTCGCCCTGGTGCGCAACCGCAAGATCGGCTTCGTCTTCCAGTCCTTCAACCTCGTCCCGCGCACCACCGCGCTCGCCCAGGTCGAGCTGCCGCTCGCCTACGCGGGCGTGCGGGCCGCCGAACGCCGCCGGCGGGCGCTCGCCGCGCTCTCCCTGGTCGGCCTGGCCGAGCGGTCCGGGCACCGGCCCAACGAGCTCTCCGGCGGCCAGCAGCAGCGCGTCGCGGTGGCCCGGGCGCTGGTCACCGCCCCCGCGATGCTGCTCGCCGACGAGCCCACCGGCAATCTGGACAGCCGCTCCACCGAGGAGGTGCTCGGGCTGATCGACGGCCTCAACGCCACCGGCCGCACGGTCGTGCTGATCACCCATGAGGACGAGGTCGCCCGGCACGCCAAGCGGGTGCTGCGGCTGGTGGACGGCACGATCGTCTCGGACGTCCGGCAGGCCCCGGTGGACGGGCCCCCGCCCGCCCTGCACCCGGCGGGGGTGCCCGCGTGATCCTCTGGCAGACCCTCCGCTTCGCGGCCGGCGGCCTGGCCGCCAACAAGGTCCGCTCCGCCCTCACCATGCTGGGGGTGCTGATCGGCGTCGCCTCGGTGATCCTGCTGCTGGCGGTCGGCAACGGCTCCTCGGTCGCGGTCAAGGAGTCGATCACCTCGCTCGGCACCAACGCGCTCACCGTCACGTCCGGTTCCTCCTTCGGCGGCGCGCGCTCCGCGAGCGGCACCAAGAAGCTGACCGTCGCCGACGCCAAGGCGCTGGCCACCGAGGCGGACCCGCACGCCGTCCGCTCGGTGGCGCCGGTGGTGACCGCCAGCGGCACCGCGCTGAACGGGGACGTCCCGTACAGCCCCGGCTCGATCGTCGGCACCTACCCGGCGTACTTCGAGACCGCCAACCAGAAGGTCGAGCACGGCGAGTACTTCACCCAGGACGACGTGCTGGCCTCCCGCAAGGTGGCGGTGCTCGGGGCGACCACCGCGAAGCAGCTCTTCGCCACCGCGGACCCGGTGGGGAAGCCGATCGTCGTCGGCGGCACCCCGTTCACCGTGGTCGGCGTGCTCAAGGCCAAGGGCGGCAGCGGCTTCACCGACCCGGACGATGTGCTGATCGCACCGCTGCCGACCGTGCAGAACGCCTTCACCGGCTTCGGCTCGGTGAACCAGATCATGGTGCAGGCGGCCTCGGCGGACAGCACCGCGCAGGCCCAGTCCGAGATCACCCGGATCCTGCTCGGCACCCACGCGATCGCCGACCCGGCCAAGGCGGACTTCCGGATCAGCAGCCAGACCTCGCTGCTCAGCGCCCGGGAGTCGACCACGAAGACCTTCACCGTGCTGCTCGGCGCGGTGGCCGCGATCTCGCTGCTGGTCGGCGGGATCGGCATCACCAACATCATGCTGGTCACCGTCACCGAGCGGACCAGGGAGATCGGCATCCGCAAGGCCCTCGGCGCCCCCCGCGGCGTTATCCTCGGGCAGTTCCTCACCGAGGCCACCCTGCTGTCGGTGGTGGGCGCCGGACTCGGCGTGCTGGCCGGGATCGCCGGCTCGCACTTCCGGATCGTCGGCATCGAGCCGGTGGTGATCCCCGAATCGGTGCTCGGCGCCTTCGGGACCGCCGTCGCCATCGGCCTGTTCTTCGGCAGCTACCCCGCCAACCGGGCCGCCTCGCTGCGCCCGATCGACGCCCTCCGGCACGAGTGACCAAGGACCGCAGACCATGAGCAACGAGACCGAGCCGTCCACCCCCGCCGAGCAGGTCGTCCTGCTCTCCACCGCNCCACCGCGCCGGACGGCAGGGACGTCACCGCCGAGCTGGCCGCGCCGCCGCGGCGCCGGCTGCCCTGGGTGCCGCTGGTGCTGTCCGCCGCGGTGATCGCCACGGCGGCCTTCGCCGGCGGTGTCCAGTACCAGCGCGACCAGGCCCCCGAGCGGACGTCCGGGGCCTCCGGCCGGACGGCCGCCGCCGGCGGCGCGCAGCAGCCGCGGCCGGGCGCGACCGGCGCCGGCCAGGGCAACCGCCGCAACGGCCAGGGGGCCCAGGGCGGCCAGGGCGGGGGTCAGGGCGCCGGTGGCGGCCAGGGCGGCTTCACCCGGGGCACGGTCAAGGCCGTGGACGGCACCACCGTCTACCTGACCGACGCCAACGGCAACACCGTCAAGGTGACCACCGGGGACTCCACCAAGGTGCAGCTCAACAAGGAGGGCAAGGTCGGCGACCTCCAGCCCGGCCAGAGCGTCACCGTGGTCGGCACCCCGAGCGACGGCGGCTACGCCGCGACCCAGCTGGTCGAGGGCGCCGCTGCCGGCGGCTTCGGCGGCTTCGGGGGAGGCGCCGGCGGCTTCGGCGGCGGCCCCGGCGGAGGCGCCACCCGGAACCCGTCCGGCGGCTGACCGGCCGCCGTACGCCCGCGCGGCCCGGCCCGACCTCCTCCGGGGGCCGGGCCGCGCATCCCCCCGCCGACCTGCGCCGGAGTACCGTCGGGGCGGTACGCACACCACCGAGGGCCGACCTGGGGGTCCGTCCGTACAAAACCGCCCGATAAGGTGTTAATCCAACATTCATCGATGGCCCTTAGCCTCCCCGAGCTAGCCTCAAGCTGAACGCCATCGTCCGACCGGGAGGCGGAACCCCCGTGCAAGGCACTGTGTCGACAGGAACTTCGGCGGTGAACAACGGCGGCCAGGGGGAGGCCTACCTGCTCGTCGTCGACGACGAACCGAACATCCGCGAGCTGCTGTCCGCCTCGCTCCGCTTCTCCGGCTTCCGGGTGGCCTCCGCCGCCAGCGGCGCCGAGGCGCTGGAACTGATCGCCGTCGACCGCCCCGACCTGGTCGTCCTGGACGTGATGCTCCCCGACCTCGACGGCTTCACCGTCGTCGAGCGGCTCCGGGAGCAGACCAGCCGCGGCCTCATCGCCGGCCCCGGCCACGGCCACCCCGGAGACCACCTGCCGGTGCTCTTCCTCACCGCCAAGGACGGCGTCGGGGACAAGGTCCAGGGCCTCGCCGCCGGCGCCGACGACTACGTCACCAAGCCGTTCAGCCTGGAGGAGCTGATCGCCCGGATCCGCGCCATCCTGCGCCGCTCCGGCGGACCGGCCGAGGACGGCCGGCTGATGGTCGCCGACCTCGTGCTCGACCCGGTGGCCCACGAGGTCACCCGCGGCGGACTCGTGGTCGCGCTCTCCCCGACCGAGTTCAAGCTGCTGCACTACCTGATGGCCAACGTCGGCCGGGTGGTCTCCAAGGCGCAGATCCTCGACCACGTCTGGGCCTACGACTTCGGCGGCGACCTCTCGATCGTCGAGTCCTACATCTCCTACCTGCGCCGCAAGCTCGACTCCGGACCCAGCCACGGGCCCAAGCTGATCCACACCGTGCGCGGCATCGGCTACGCCCTGCGCCGCCCCCCGCAGAGCTGACCCCGGACCCCGCCGCCCCGATGTCCCTCCCGCACCCCCGCCGCGCGTCCGCGCGCCCTTCCGTCCGGCCGCCCGGCCGCCGCCTCGGCGGCCCGCTCGGCCGGCTGTCGCTGCGCGCCCGGCTGCTGGTGCTGGTGCTCGCCCTGGTCACCACCGGCC